>JANXLW010000476.1 GCA_025354965.1 Betaproteobacteria bacterium | reverse complement strand
GAGGGCATCGACCTGAACTTTGGCTGTCCGGCCAAGGTGGTCAACCGCCATGGCGGTGGTGCCGCCTTGCTGGATGAACCGGAACTGCTCACACGCATCGTATCGGCGGTTCGCCGTGCCGTGCCGACCCACCTGCCGGTGTCAGCCAAGATGCGTCTGGGAGTCAGCGATGCTTCACAGGCGGTCGAAAACGCGCTTGCCATCGAGGGCGGTGGCGCCAGTGAACTGGTGGTGCATGCCCGCACCCGGGCCGACGCTTACCGGCTGCCCATTTACTGGGAACGCATCGCCGATATTCGTGCGGCGGTGCGCATTCCGGTGGTGGCCAATGGTGAAATCTGGAGTGTGCAGGACGCCTTGCGTTGCCGCGAGCTGTCGGGCTGCGATAGCCTGATGCTGGGCCGCGGCATGGTGGCTGACCCCGGGTTGGCGCTGGCCATTCAGGCCGCCACGGCACAGCGTGCGTCACCGCCTTCTGTGAGTTGGCAGACCATGCTGCCACTGATCGCTGATTTTTGGCATGTGGTGTGCGCGCGGCTGGAGCGCCGCCAGCAGGCTGGACGACTCAAGCAGTGGCTGAACTTTTTGCGCCGCCGCTATCCCGAAGCCGAACTGGCCTATCAGGCGCTGCGTACCACCAGCGACCCCGTCGTCATCAGCCGGTGGCTGAGCGCATCGCTCACGCGCTAAACTTATCAGCTAATTCTCAAGGAGATTTTCGATGGCATCCGGAAAAATACTCGTTGCCCAGGGCGGTGGCCCGACAGCGGTGATCAACCAGTCGCTGGTGGGCGTGGCGATGGAGGCCAGGCGCTTCGGCGCCATTGAGCGTATCTACGGTGCGCGTCATGGCGTGCGCGGCATCATCAACGAAGACTTTGTCGACCTGACGCAAGAGACCCACCACAATCTGGAGCTGGTGGCCGGCACGCCATCTTCGGCACTGGGTTCGACGCGCGACAAGCCGGATCTGGCTTATTGCAAGGAGATCTTCAAGGTGTTGCAGGCGCACGCGATTGAACATTTCTTCTACATCGGCGGCAACGACTCCAGTGACACCGTGCGCATTGTCAGTCAGGAAGCGCACAAGGCCGGCTACCCGCTGCGCAGTATTCATATTCCGAAGACGATTGACAACGACCTGGTGGGCAATGACCACACGCCGGGTTTTCCGTCGGCGGCACGTTTCGTGGCGCAGGCTTTTGCCGGCGCGAACCTGGACAACGCGGCGCTACCCGGCGTCTATGTTGGCGTGGTGATGGGCCGTCACGCCGGTTTTTTAACGGCGGCGGCGGCACTGGGCAAGAAGTTTCCGGACGACGGCCCACACCTGATTTACTTGCCGGAGCGCACCTTTGTGCTGGAAAAATTTCTGACCGATGTGAAGGGCGTTTACGAGCGTTATGGGCGCTGCGTGATTGCCGTGTCCGAGGGTATCCACGATGCCAGCGGCGCCGCCATTGCCAGTCTGCTGGCCAAGGATCTGGAGCACGATGCCCATGGCAACGTGCAACTGTCGGGCAACGGCGCGCTGGCTGATCTGCTGTGTGAGGAAATCAAGTCCAAGCTGAAAATCAAACGGGTGCGCGGCGATACCTTCGGCTATCTGCAACGCTCCTTCATCGGCTGCGTGTCAGACGTCGATCAGCGCGAGGCACGCGAGGTTGGCGAGAAGGCGGTGCAGTTTGCCATGTGGGGCACGCGCGACGGCTCGGTTGCCATCAAGCGCACCGGTTTTTATTCGGTCGACTATGAGCTATTGCCACTGGAGGCGGTGGCTGGCAAAACGCGTGTCATGGAAGACGAATTCATCGCTGCCAGCGGTACCGATGTGACCGATGCATTCAGGTTGTACCTGCGTCCGCTACTGGGTTCCGGCATGCCCGACGCTTTCCGGCTGCGCCACTATCCGGTGGCCAAGGTGCTGAAGTCCGGGCAATGATATCCAGCTCTGTTTTTCTCCAAACCAAGGGTATTTGATGACTATCGATTTTATGGGCCGCGTAGCCATTGTGACTGGCGCCGGCGGCGGTCTGGGCCGTCAACATGCACTGGCTCTCGCAGCCCGCGGCGCCAAGGTTCTGGTAAATGATTTAGGCGGTGCATGCGACGGCTCCGGTGGTTCGGCCAGTGCTGCACAAGCCGTAGTGGCGCAGATCAGGGCGGCCGGTGGCGAGGCGCTGGCTAACAGCGCGTCGGTGACCAATTTTGCCGCGGTGCAAGCCATGGTGCAGCAGGCCGTCGACGCCTGGGGGCGCGTCGATATTCTGGTGAACAACGCCGGTATCCTGCGTGACAAAACTTTTGCCAAGATGGATCTGGCTGACTTTGAACTGGTGGTCGACGTGCACCTGATGGGCGCTGTGCATTGCACCAAGGCGGTGTGGGCCATCATGAACGCGCAGAAATATGGTCGCATCGTGATGACCACTTCTTCCACCGGTTTGTATGGCAACTTTGGCCAGTCCAACTACGGTGCTGCCAAGATGGCGCTGGTCGGTTTGATGCAGACGCTGGCGCTGGAAGGTGCCAAGAACGACATTCGCGTCAACTGCCTGGCACCTACTGCTGCCACCCGCATGACCGAGGGCCTGCTGCCGCAAGCCGTGCTGGACGCTCTGAAACCCGAGGCCGTGGTACCGGCCATGCTGGTTCTGGCCTCACAAGCGGCACCCACGCGCACTATTTTGTGCGCTGGTGCGGGTAGCTTTGAAGCTGCTCACATCACCATGACCGAGGGTGTCTGGATTGGCACCGACGCAATGACGCCCGAGCGTTTGGCCGAGCGCTTGCTTGAGGTCACTGATCGTGCGGGAGACTGTGTGCCGCAAAGTGGGTCTGCGCAGGGTAGCAACGAAGTGGCCAAGGCAATGGCCGCCGTCGCCCTGGCCTAGCGGTTTACTCCATCGCCATCATGAAAGCGACGAGGGCGTCAATGTCGGCATCCGTCATGGGCTTGGTGCTCTTGGCCATGTCGCGGTCAAGTCGTTCGCCAGACTCGGCACGGTAGCGCTTGAGCGATGCGCTGAGGTAGACGGGTTGTTGCCCGGCGATGCGCGCGAGCGTCTCATCGCCGTGGCCAGTCGCGTCATGACAACCTATGCAGGCCTTGGTGTAGAGCGTTTTGCCCCGGGCGACCAGGGCAGCATTTGAAACTGGTTTGCGGCTCACCGCCTGATGAGCGTAAAAAAGTACCATGCCAACTTTTTCATCGGCGTTCATCACTTTGATCATGCGTTCCATGAATTCGTCACGACGCTGACCGTTCGCGTACTTGCGCAGTTGATCGAGGTGGTACACGGGATTCTGGCTCGCCAGGTTCGGGATATTCGGTTGTGGGCTATTTCCCCCCACGCCGTGGCAGTGGTCACAAATGGAAGCCACTTTGCCTCCAAGTTTGAGCATGGCGTCATGCAGTTTGGGTTCTCGTTCGACCTCTTTGAGCCGGGCCTGCAGATCAACGCCAGCAGTGGCACGTGCAGACAGTGCGCCTGCCGGTGCCGTCACAAAGACCCAAAAAATCCCAGTCAGAAGTGAAGCCAGCAACCGATTTGAAAACACACATACCCCTGTTCAAGTCAGGTCATTTTATCAGCGCACCAGTGAATCGACTGGCCGAAGGTCTGACCGAGATCAATGACCGCGCAGATGAAATAATGCTGCAAGGCGGCCCAGGGTAGTGCCGCTTGTTCAACGACAAAATGTTGGAGGTCGTCATGGCGCACCACACACCCGATCAAAACCTTGCTACCCGCGTTGTCACAGGCCTGTTCCGCTGGGTTGCACCGACGCTGTGGCTGGCAGTCAGTGCAGTCGCGGTCGCGCAACCGCGCAGCAATATGTTCAACGACCCTTTCGTGCAGGTGACTTCCGAGCTACCGCTGTGTCCGATACCCGAACCCCCCGGTGTGACCGGGCAGGAGTACCGCGACCTGGCTCACGACCGGGCACAACGCGGCGTCAGTTGCTGGTTGGCTGGGCGGTGTCGACTGGAAAATGCATATCTGTACGACGTTGAGATCATCCCGCGCGTTCAAATTGCAATCCGCGCTGGCGGGCAATTTGGGCGAACCAGTATCTGGGCGACGGGCCAGCGGCGCTGGGTCACGCTGCAGGGCTGCGTGTCCAGTGCCGAGCAGTCAGCAAATGCGGAACAGCTGGTGCGCCGTATTGACGATGTCGAAGGTGTGATCAATCAACTGATGGTGGGTACCGACAAAAAACCGGGTTACCGCGTCATGGCCCATTGAGCTCGCCGTCGATTGAATCGTCACTTCAGCCGGTCTTTTTTTCAGTCGACGTGTTCGCTGATCGGTACGCAGCTGCAGAACAGATTGCGGTCACCGTAAACGTTGTCAACCCGACCCACTGGTGGCCAGTATTTAACCTGTTTCAGCGTCGCCAGCGGGAACGCACCTACTTCGCGCGAGTAGGGTCGATCCCACACTTCGCCCATCAACGACGCTGCGGTATGCGGCGCGTGTTTGAGCGGGTTGTTGTCTTGCGGCCATTCACCACTTTCCACTTTCGCAATTTCCGTGCGGATGGCGATCATGGCGTTGATGAAGCGGTCGAGCTCGTCCAGTGTTTCGCTCTCGGTCGGCTCCACCATCAGCGTGCCGGGCACCGGGAAGCTCAGCGTTGGCGCATGAAAGCCGTAGTCCATCAGGCGTTTGGCCACGTCTTCGGCCGAGATGCCGTTGACACCACCACTGCTTTCCTTCAATGGACGCAAATCCAGAATGCACTCGTGCGCCACCTGCCCATTGGCGCTGGCGTAAAGCGTGGGGTAGTGGTCTTTCAGACGGGCACTGATGTAGTTGGCGCTCAGGATCGCAACCTCGGTCGCTGCCTGCAGACCCTCGGGGCCCATCATGCGGCAGTACATCCAGCTGATCGGCAGCACGGCCGCATTGCCCAGCGGCGCTGCTGAGATGGCCCCCACGCTTGCCACTGCGTGTACCGCACTGCCCCCCGAGGGGGCTGCTTTCCCTTGGGGCGGCCCGGCGGAAAAGTCGACACCCACGT
>JANXLW010000438.1 GCA_025354965.1 Betaproteobacteria bacterium | reverse complement strand
CGGTGGTAATGACGCCGCGCCCGGTATAGCCCTTGAGCTGCGGAAAATCGGACACCGGGATCCGATGCAATGGTGTCTCGCCCTGCGCCTGTCGAAGAGCCTCATCCACGCTCCTGCGCCCGCCACCGATGACTACCGGCAAACCCTTGAGTTGTGGGTAGCGCAGCAGCTCCACTGACGCATAAAAGGCGTCCATATCGAGGTGGGCGATGCGGCGTATTTTTTCGCTCATGGCTTGAGGATAGCGCGAAGGGATAATGTTTCAGGTCAAGGTTGATGGTCATTAAAGACGTTATGCTGCGATGCAGCAACTACTTTTTCAACTGGAATCCGTATGGATAAGCACTTTCTGACGCCACTTTTTTCGCCCAGCTCGATTGCAGTATTTGCCGGCAAAGCGGACGATCCGGACTCGCAGACGATGCAGGCGCGCGCCCTGCATCAGGCGCTGCGGGCGCAGCGCTTTGCCGGCACACTGGTGTTTCTGGATGTTCACGCCAGTGGTACGCTGGCCGATCTGGCGCATACCCAGGCCGACCTGGCAATCATTGCAGTGGCGCCGACAGAGGTGGCATCGGCGCTGGAAATTGCCGGACGCATCAAGTGTCGCGCTGCGCTCGTGATCTCCAGCGGTATCGACGCGGCGCATGCCGCCGAGTTGCACCGAATCGCGCGGCGTGATGGGATTCATTTGCTGGGGCCCAATTGTCTTGGCTTTCAGCGCCCGCATCTGCAACTCAACGCCAGTGTGGCCGGCGCCTTGAGCGCGCCGGGCCCATTGGCGCTGGTGTCGCAATCGGGTGCGCTGACGGCTTCGATTCTCGACTGGGCGCAAAAAAACGGTGTCGGGTTTTCGACCGTGGTGTCGCTGGGGCCCAATACCGCCGTCGATATGGCGCAGGTGCTGGATTTTTTGGCTGCCGACGCGCACACCCACAGTATCGTTGTTTACCTCGAGGGCATCAGCAACGCGCGCCGTTTCATGAGCGCTTTGCGCGCCGCCGCCAACGCCAAGCCGGTGGTGGTGCTGAAGGCAGGGCGCAAGCCGGCGGGCAACCGGGCCGCGCTGACGCATTCGGGTTCTATCGTCGGCAGTGACGACGTTTTTGACGCCGCCTTGCGCCGTGCCGGCGCGGTGCGGGTGCGCTCGTTCATGCAGTTATTCTCAGCCGCCAAATGCCTGGCGTCGCGCTACCGCCCGGTGGACCGAAGATTGGCCATTGTGACCAACGGCGGTGGCCCCGGTGTACTGGCAGCTGACTGGATCAGTGAAATTAATCTGCTGCTGGCCAGTCTGACGCCGGAGCAGGCGCAAGAGTTGAAGACTCAATTGCCGCCGCTGGCCAGCTTGTCTGATTTGATCGATATCTCTGAGGATGCCGGTCCCGAGCACTTTAAAGCGGCAATTGAATCGGCTGGCAAGGCGCGCCAGATCGATGGTGTGCTGGCCATTTATTCGCCAAAAATGGGGGTTGACAGCGCCAGCATTGCCCAAGCACTGGCTCACACCAACAAGCTGCTGGGCAAGCCGATGTTGACCTGCCTGATGGGCGACGCCACAGTGGGTGAGGCCCGACGCATCCTGAACGAGGCTGCCATCCCCACCTTTCGCACGCCTGAAGCCGCCGTTGGTGCGTTTGGCAACATCGCATCTTTCTACCGGAATCAGCAGTTGCTGCAACAGACACCGACGCCGTTGTCTCATCTGGCCAAACCCGATGTTGAGGGCGCGCGCATGCTGATCGAAAGCGTGCTGGCCGAGCGGCGCAAGGTGCTGACCGAGATGGAATCCAAAGCTCTGCTGGCTGCCTTTCACATACCCGTGACCCGCACCATGTTGGCGCACAGCGCCAACGAAGCCATCATGATCGCGACCCAACTGGGCTTCCCGGTAGCGCTCAAAATTGACTCGCCCGATATCAGTCATAAATCTGACGTGCAGGGTGTCGCGCTCAACGTGGTCAATGCAGTGGGCGTGCGCGATACCTTCCTGGAGATGATGCAAACCGTGACCAAGTTGCAGCCCGACGCGCGCATCAACGGTGTCACCGTGCAGAACATGTCGAACCAGAAACGCGGCCGCGAAATCTACGTCGGCATGGTGACAGATGACCCGTTTGGCCCGGTGATCGCATTTGGCGCCGGCGGCACCATGATTGAGCTGATGAATGACCGCGCCATGGAGTTGCCACCGTTGAACCAGTTTCTGGCACGCCGCCTGATCGAGCGTGCCCGCGTCGCCGAGACGCTGGGTGAATGGCGCGGTGCAGCGCCAGTCAACATGGAGGCACTGGAGCAGGTGCTGCTGCGAGTGTCTGAAATGGTGTGCGAGTTGCCGCAACTGCGCGAGATGGACATCAACCCTATCATTGTGGATGAGTCCGGCGCGCTGGCGGTGGATGCCCGCATCGTGATCGAGAGCGCGCCGCCCTCGGCGCGCAACTACAACCATCTGGCGATTCTCCCGTATCCTTCGCGCCATGAGCAGGTTTGGCCGCTGCCGGGCGGCGGCGAATACACGGTGCGACCGGTGCACCCGGAAGATGCCGCCATGTTGCAGGAGTTTGTGCGCGGCCTGTCGCCCGAGAGCCGCTATTTTCGCTTCGTCTCAAGCATGCAGGAGTTGCCTGCCACCATGCTGGCGCGTTTCACACTTATTGATTACGACCGCGAAATGGCGCTGGTGGCGGTGTGCAAGGAACAGCGCGTGGACGCCGAGGGTGAAGCAACCGAGGTGGCGCGTATCGTTGGCGTGTCGCGCTACATCAGCAACCCGGACCGCACCAGCTGCGAGTTCTCGCTGGTGGTGGCAGACGACTTCAGCGGCAAAGGACTTGGCTCGCGCCTGATGCTCTCCATCATGGAGGTCGCCCGCGAAAAAGGCCTGACCGAGATTGAGGGGCTGGTGCTGGCCAAAAACCCGACCATGCTCAAGCTGATGAAAGGCCTGGGCTTTGCCATCAAACCGTTTCCTGATGACGCTGATTTCAAACTGGTGACGCAGTTGCTGTAATTTCCCCCACTCATGCCTCCGATGAATCAAGTGCGCTACCCTTTAAGCCGTTCCATACTCATTGCAAGTTTCTGTCGCATGTAAGCAAGTTGCGCCCTTTTCTGGAAAACTTCTTCCTCATTGGTCGCGCTGTCTATCGTGCGAATGAGCGCCTCAATTTCCCGCATCAGTTCTACCTCGGGCGGGACATAACCTGCGTCCTTGAGAATTTTGAAGCCCATTCTCAATTCTTCAGGGGTTGCTGCAAACCCATCACCAAAATTCAGTGGCTTTCCAAAGTTCGACGCCGACCTCAGTTCTCCGCTCCTTTCGGATTCGGCGAGTGACCTGCCAATGTGGTCTTCGACCAGTCGCAATCGATTTTGCCGCTTTTGCTCATTAGCGTTCATGGTTCCATCCTCTTCAAATTGACTAATCTCAACACAGAATTGATTCTGCCGTCAAATGATTAGGTGTTGGGTACAAATGGCTGCTCTTGGGTGGGGAAAGCAGGAGGACGAATGTCGGCAACCAGCCTCAGCGGGTATTGACGTTTGCTCGTGGCAACTTTTATTGAATTCTCAGAATCGCCGTTTTTGATTGATGAGAACAATTCAAAATTGTTGTACCGCCAGCGGGCGCGCTCTACCAAATCATTGGAACGCTTTGTTCTGACCTTTTCGTCACGCTGTGGCCAACGCCCAGCACTCGTCCAATTTTCCCACCTTTGGACACGCGGCCACATGAGGCTCCCCCGTTTCGCCCGGCGGGGCGAGAGAGGGGCGGGGGGGAGTGAGTGGGGGAAAAAATAAAATGGGAAGAATGAAAAAAAGAAGAAGAAAACCTCAAGTCGGATAGCTCCCCGTCAACAGAATCGATTTGTCCACCGTATTGATGTCGGTGCGCCCGCAAAATGCCATGGTGATATCCAGCTCCTTGTGAATGATCTCCAGCGACTTGGTCACGCCGGCTTCGCCCATGGCGCCCAGGCCGTAGATGTAGGAGCGTCCGATGTAGACGCCTTGCGCACCGAGGGCGCGTGCCTTGAGCACATCCTGCCCGCTTCTGATGCCGCCGTCCATGTGCACTTCGATCTGCTTGCCCACTGCGTCCACGATGGCGGGCAGGGCGCGAATGGAAGACTCGGCACCGTCCAGTTGACGCCCGCCATGGTTAGACACAATCAGCGCGTCAGCGCCCGAGTTGACGGCCAGGCGTGCGTCCTCCACGTCCTGAATACCCTTGAGGATCAGCTTGCCGCCCCAGCGCTTCTTGATCCACTCGACGTCGGCCCAGTTCAGTGTCGGGTCGAACTGCCTGGTAGTCCATTCCGACAGGGAGCTCACGTCGTCGACGCCGCTGACGTGACCGACGATGTTGCCGAACTGACGCCGCCGCGTGCCTGCCATGCCAAGGCACCAGCGCGGCTTGGTCATCAGGTTGAGCAGGCTCGACAGGGTTGGCTTCACCGGCACCGAGAGCCCATTCTTCAGGTCCTTGTTGCGCTGGGCGAGGATTTGCAGGTCCAGCGTCAGCACCAGGGCGGAGCAATTCGCGGCCTGCGCGCGCGCTATCAGGCGCTCGATGAAGCCGCGGTCGCGCATCACATAGAGTTGGAACCAGAACGGTCGGGTGGTGTTGGCCGCCACGTCTTCGATCGAGCAAATGCTCATGGTCGAGAGCGTGAACGGCACACCGAATTTTTCCGCGGCGCGCGCTGCCAGGATTTCACCATCGGCGTGTTGCATGCCGGTGGAGCCGACCGGTGCCAGGGCCACCGGCATGGCGACGTCCTGCCCGACAAGCTGGGTGCGCGTGCTGCGATGTTCCATGTTGATGGCGACGCGCTGGCGCAGCTTGATGCTCTGAAAATCGGACTCGTTGGCGCGGTAGGTGCTCTCGGTCCAGGAACCGCAGTCGGCATAGTCGTAGAACATGCGCGGCACACGCTTCTCGGCCAGAACGCGCAGGTCTTCGATGTTGGTGATGACAGGCATGACAGTCTCCTTTGATTTATCTGGATGGTAGCGGCTGGCCCGACAGGCTGGTTTGAAATGTGCAGGGGGAGGTTTGAAATAAATTTGCGCAGACGCCCTATTGGCACGGCGCAGTACCAAGCGCCTGCAGCGCAAGCACGGTGCGCCAGTTTCTGGTGGTGGCTGCAACGCCCAACACACGCTCGAAAAAGTTATTGTTCAGTTTTGTCTTGCCGTAGCCGCGCGGGCAGTGCAGCAGAATCGCTGCGCCAATCAACGCTGCGCGTTCGCCGGCAGCAGCGGGAAGATTCAAGGACCGGAAAACATCCGGAGAAATGGGCTGAAAGAGAAAGGTACAGTGAAACAGCGACTCTTCGCCGCTGCCCTTCGGCCACAAAGGATTCGAATTGGCGATTTGACTCAGGTCTTTCATCGGCATAACCAAAACGGGAACCTCATGCCCAAAATCCTCAGCAATGGTTGCTTCTATCTTCGCAGAGAGCGTGGCTTCATTTGCCTTTGCGGTGCGGAAAACGACATTGCCGCTCTGTAGATAAGTTTGAACGTTCCGCAAGCCCAATTGCAAAAGACTGTCCCGCAACGCTGGCATGGGAATGGAATTGCGCCCTGAGACATTGATGCCACGCAATAGCGCAAGGTAGCTTGTCATGGGCAAAGTACCCTATCCCAGCCGCACCCGATGCCTTGCAATCTGTGCTTGCACCTGATTCGGCGCTGTGCCGCCCAGAATGTCACGCGCGTTGAGCGAGCCGCGCAAGGACAGCACCTCGTATACGTCTTTCTCAATGGTCGGGTTGAACCCCTGCAGTACTCGTAGCGGCAACTCCGATAAATCAACTTGATGCGTTATGGCCGCCTTTACGGCGTGAGCGACGGTCTCGTGCGCATCACGGAACGGCAGACCTTTTTTCACCAGGTAGTCCGCCAGATCGGTGGCGGTGGCGTAGCCTTTGAGGGCGGCGCGCTCCATCGCTTCGGGTTTGACGTTGATGCCACCTTCCTTCACGCCGGTCGCCGGGTTGAACTGGCCGCCCACCATTTCGGCAAAGATCCGCAGTGTGTCCTGCAAGGTGTCGACCGTGTCAAACAGCGGTTCCTTGTCTTCCTGGTTGTCCTTGTTGTAGGCCAGCGGCTGGCC
>JANXLW010000373.1 GCA_025354965.1 Betaproteobacteria bacterium | reverse complement strand
ACGGACAAAGCGGCACTGGTGGCGATCAGGGCGGCGATGTCGGCATCAACTTCCGGGTTCAGGGACAGAGTGTGCACCACCACATGCACTTCGTTGAAAAAACCCTCCGGAAACAAGGGACGAATCGGGCGGTCGATCAGGCGGCTGGTGAGTGTTTCAAACTCGCTGGGACGACCCTCGCGCTTAAAGAAACTGCCGGGAATCTTGCCAGCGGCATAGGTCTTTTCAAGGTAGTCGACGGTCAGCGGAAAGAAGTCCTGCCCGGCTTTGCCTTCGGACTTGCCAACAACAGTGGCCAACACCACAGTGCCGTCCATGTCGAGCAGCACGGCGCCATTGGCTTGGCGGGCGATTTCGCCGGTTTCCATGGTGACCCTGTTCTGACCCCATTGGAAGGTTTTTGTTACTTTGTTGAATATGCTCATGTTTTTTCTCCTGGTCAATTTGGGAAGTGCAGGCCACTTCGCCCGAGCCCGGATTGAGCATCACAGAACACGATGCCATTCCAGAGAAATTCGAACCAAATTACTCTGGAATGACACAGCTTCGCTCCGTTTTTGCCTGCTCCGAAGTAAAAAAAGCCTGAGCTAGCAAACTAACTCAGGCGTTCATCATTCAATCGTCAATTACTTGCGCAGACCCAGCTTGGTAATCAGTTCGGAATAGCGGTCAGCGTCTTTGGATTTCAGGTAATCCAGCAGTTTGCGACGACGGCTCACCATGCGCAACAGACCACGGCGACCATGGTGGTCTTTGGCGTGGGTCTTAAAGTGGGGGGTGAGTTCGTTGATACGGGCCGTCAACAGTGCCACTTGCACTTCGGGGCTACCTGTGTCACCGACTTGGCGTGCGTTGTCTTTGACGACAGCGGCTTTGATACTGGATGCGATCATGTCAATTTCCTGTGAATAGTGAACTTGCGTCAGGCGCTGGAACTGCCCCTGACGTGCGCTTATGCAATGTGCAAAGCCCAACGATTATAGCTCGACCCCAGGCTACGCGCACTTCGTGTCGCTTCGCCACCCCCTAACCTGGGGCGATGCCAGCCTCCCGGCGGAGCCAGTCCCGCAGTCGATCCACTCCCGCCACCAGTCGCTGCGTGTCCTTTGAAGCAAAGCACCAACGCAGCCAGCCGCGCGCCTCAGGAGCGAAGGCGTCACCCGGCGCCAGGCCCAAACCCGCCTCCAGCACCAGTCGTTTGGCAGTAGTCAGTGAATCATCAAAGCCCACCATCCGGAAAAAAGCATACATACCGCCACGTGCCGGGGCCACCTGCACGCCCGCAATCGCCCGCAACAAAGGGACCAGCGTGTCACGGCAGACCTTCAGATGCACCACCACCCGGGGCGTCACTTCATCGCTTCGATTCAAAGCCACCACACCCGCACGCTGCGTAAAAACACTGGCGCACGAGGTGTTGAATTCGATCAACTTTCCCATGTGGTGCGTCATGGATGGTGGCATCACCAGCCAGCCCAGACGCCAACCGGTCATGAGAAAGCTCTTGGAAAAACTGTGCACCACCACGAGGCGATCTTCCGGCAACGCGACATCCAGGAAACTCGGGGCGCAGCCGTTGCAGGTCGATTCATAGTAAAGCCGCTCGTAAACCTCGTCAGCCAATATCCAGGTGCCGGTAACACGGCAGTGATCCATGATGCGCTCCTGCTCATCACGAGTGAGCGTCCAGCCGGTCGGATTGTTCGGGGCATTGATGATCAACACCTTGGTGGCCCGAGTAACAGCTTTCAGCAGTGCACCCATATCCAGCGTCCAGGCACCGTCCACCGGCGCCAATGCCACACACTTGACGCAGGCCCCCATGATGGCGGGCTGTGCCGTCAGGTTGGGCCACACCGGTGTCACGGCCACCACTTCATCGCCCGCATCCACCAACTGCTGCACGGCCAGCATCAACGCGTTGACGCCGCCGCTGGTGACAGCCAAGCGGTCCACCCCAATATGACCGTGGCGCTCGCTCATGTAGCTGGCGATCGCTGTGCGCAGTTCGGGCAACCCGAGGTTGTGAGAATAAAAGGTTTCGCCACGCTGCAACGACTCTATTGCCGCCTGCCGGATGAAATCGGGCGTGACCTCGTCACTCTCACCAAACCAGAAGGCCAGCACATCGCTACGCCCCATGCCTGCGTTGGCGACTTCGCGGATTCTGGATTCTTCGAGGTTCTGGATGACTTGACGCATGGCAGGCTCAGGTTGGTGGATCGTTACAGTAACGGACGTTGCATCTTGCAGGTGGTGGGCTGTTCCGCTCGGGCTGCCGTTATGGTCTTGATGACGCGAAAACCGTAGCCCGAGCCTTCCACATCAAACTTGACGCCGGGGGCGCCCTGCCGGTCCATTACGCCCACCACCAGCGCTTGCTGGAACTGGTGATCAGACGCTCGCATCATCCCACTTTGTGAGCTTAAAGTGATCCTGACTCGCTCCAAATGGTTGGCGACTGCTATTGCATTCGTCGTCCCAGCTTTTTCAATCGCCTGCACCAGAGACTCCACCATCAGTTGCATACGCATATGAACGTAATCATCGGCCGGCTTCGGGTAACGCTGGCGAAACGATTGGTAGAAGGACTCGCTTTGCGCAGTCTGCACGTTGGGCAGCCAGTCGGCCACGGCCATCACATTGCCCACGCCAGCGTCACCCATCGCTGCAGGTGCACCCAGCGCGTTGCCATAGAAAGTGTAGAACTTGCCCTCGAAACCAAGCTCTTTCGCGGCCTTGACCAGCAGCGTCAGGTCGTTGCCCCAGTTGCCGGTGACAACTGCCTGGGCACCACTCGCCTTGATTTTGGAGGCGTACGGCAAAAAGTCCTTGACACGTCCCATCGGGTGCAATTCATCGCCCACAACCTGCATATCCGGACGCTGCACAGCCAGTTGCCGCTTCGCCTCGCGCAATACGGCCTGGCCAAAGCTGTAGTCCTGCCCTATCAGGTAGACGCTCTTCACGGCCTTGTCATCCCGAATCACCTCCATCAACGCGGCCAAGCGCATGTCGGCATGAGCATCAAATCGAAAATGCCAGAAACTGCATTTCTCATTGGTCAAAATGGGGTCGACTGCCGAATAGTTCAGGAACAACACACGCTTGTCCGGCTCACGTTCGTTGTGCTTGTTGATAGCGTCGATCAGAGCCGCTGCCGTGGCCGACGAGTTGCCTTGCAGCACAAACTGTGCACCGTCGTCAATGGCCGACTTGAGGGCCGACAAGGCTTCCTCGTTCTGACCCTTGCTGTCATAGCGCTCAAGTACCAGTGGACGATGGACAGTAGTTGCACCACCGGTACCCGCCAGCTTCACGCCGCCACGTGCGTTAACACGTTCGACCGCCCACACCAGGTTGCGAAACACGGCCTCACCGGTGTTGCCAAACGAACCACTCAAGCTCTCAATCATGGCGAGCTTGATAGGTGCTGGCGCCACTTGCGCGAGCGCAAATATCGGCACCCATAGTGCCACCGCCAGCAATTTCAAGAGCTGGCGATGAAGAATAAACATATTGGAATTTCTCTTGAAATGGGACACTTCACTCGCAGCTTCGGTACAAGCGGCCGTTCATGTCGAACGCCGCGCAGTGTACAAGGAGTCACAACATGTTTTTTGCCACCACCACCCCGGCCGGGTTTCACCGTCAGCTATTTTCACCGACGGGTCGCTCGCTGGAACGCTTCCTCTCAGAGGCGCAACTGGTCAGTCGCCAGAAATCGTGCGTCATGGAGCAAGATGACAAGTCCTACACCTTGTCATTCGATGTACCCGGCATTGCCAGGGACCAGTTGAGCATCAACGTTGAAGGCGCTATCGTGCGCATTGAGACCAAAGAAGGCGCGCCACGCCAGTACCGGCAAGCTTATGAATTGCCGCAAGACATCGATGTGGCAAGCAGCGAAGCCAAACTGGAGAACGGTGTGCTGACCCTCAAACTTGGCAAAGTAGTGCCGGTTAGCCGCGTGATCGAGTTGCCCATTCAGTGATTTTTACAAGGCATCCAGGGGCCAGCGAGGTTTGACGTCAAAGGCGTAAACGTCGCTGGCTGTTTGTTGTCCTGACTGCAGTCGCATGGCGGCCGCCATGGCAATCATGGCGCCGTTATCGGTACACAAGTGAAGCTCGGGGTAGTGCACCCGCACCTCGCGTACGGCGCACTCGGAATTGAGCTGTTCACGCAGCATCCGGTTGGCGCCCACACCACCGGCCACCACCAAGCGGTTCAGATTCGCCTGAGTTAACGCTGCAAGCGACTTCTTCACCAGTACCTCCACAATCGCTGCCTGGGTAGATGCCGCCAGATCGGCCAGCACATTGGCGGGTAGCGCCTCAACGGTGCTGCCCCGGGCCAGCGCCAGCTTCCTGGCTTGCACCATCACCGCCGTTTTTAATCCGGCAAACGAAAAATCAAGGTTGCCACTTTTCAACAACGGGCGTGGCAGCTTGAACGCTTGTGCGTTGCCCTTCTCGGCCAAGCTAGAGAGTGCCGGACCACCCGGGTAACCCAGCCCGAGCAGCTTGGCCGACTTGTCAAAAGCCTCACCAGCCGCGTCATCAATGGTCTCGCCCAACAGCCTGTAGCGTCCGACGCCGTCCACCCGCATCAATTGCGTGTGGCCGCCCGACACCAGCAGCGCCACGAAGGGGAACTCGGGTGGATCGGCACTCAGAAAAGGCGACAGCAAATGTCCTTCCAGGTGGTGCACACCCAGTACCGGTTTCTTTAGCGCTGCACCCAACGAGCAAGCCACACCGGCACCCACTAACAAGGCGCCAGCCAGACCGGGACCGCGAGTAAAGGCCACCACATCGATGTCTGCCAGGCTCAAGTGGGAGGCCACCAGCACCTGTTCCGTCAGGGGCAGCACCCGGCGAATATGGTCGCGACTGGCCAGTTCCGGCACCACACCGCCATAGGCCTGATGCATTTCGATCTGACTGTACAGGGCATGTGCCAACAGCACCGGCAATTCGCTGCCCCGTACTTCGACCAGAGCCACACCTGTTTCGTCACAAGAAGATTCTATTCCCAGCACTTGCAAAGGTTTCACCATATTCGTCGAGTTTAGGTGATGCGTGCCACCCCAAATAGCAACCTCACCGCCAACATATCAACGCCGAAGATGGAATAATCGGGCTATTGACCCTTAAGGATTTTAAAAATGAGTGATACACAACAGCGCATAGCCGAATTGGTTAAATCCAGCCCGGTGGTTCTTTTCATGAAGGGTAGTGCCAGCTTCCCCCAATGCGGCTTTTCCGGTCGCGCCATCCAGATTTTGCAGGCTTGTGGCGTGGACCTCAAGACATTGAAAACCTTGAACGTACTGGAGGACGAGGAGATTCGCGCCGGCATCAAGGAATACAGCCACTGGCCCACCATTCCCCAGCTCTACGTCAATGGTGAATTCATTGGCGGCTCGGACATCATGATGGAGATGTACGAAAACGGTGAGTTGCAGCAAGCCTTGTCGGCCAAGGTCTGAGAACCCACGCTGAGTCATCCAACGCCGCTGACGCCTGGCCTTGTCTCAGGCCGGGGTCAATTCCCAGCGTTTTTTTGCTCCTAGCACAGCATTGGGATACGGCGCCATGCCGCGTGAGCCGTTGTAGCGCCCCAGCGCAAGAAACAAATTGCCATTTTCCCGATCCAGGTAGTGGCGCAGAATCACGCAGCCAAAGCGCAGATTGGTCTGCATGTGAAACAACTTGGCGGCATCACCGTCACCCAGAACCCGAGTCCAGAACGGCATGACCTGCATGTAGCCGCGCGCGCCCACACTGCTCACCGCAAATTTCCGGAAGTTGCTTTCCACCTGGATCAATCCCAGCACCAGCGACGTCTCCAGCCCGGCGCGCTTACTTTCGTACCAGGTGGTTTGCAAAAACTCCTTGCGAACATTCCAGTCCGGTTTTTGTCGCTTGAGGCGCTCACTCATGTGACCCAACCACCGCAGGTACTTGAGACGGGACTCGGTGTCGAAGAACTCAGGCACCGGTGGGGCGCTGTTGGAAACAGCCGAACTCAAGGCAGTGCGCACCGAATCCACCAGTGGCTCTTCCACCTGCGCACCGGCATCGGCGCGCCCATGGATTGACAGCAGGCCAATCCCTGAAAGTAGGGGAAAAAAGCAGGCTCTCCTGGAAAGCATGGCAGCCGCGACCGGCAAGTTCATGCCTTCAGTTTGGACAGAATCAGGTTAAGGATATCTGTCGCAGGCACTGCCGTTGCAGCCGAATCGCGACGATGCTGG
>JANXLW010000354.1 GCA_025354965.1 Betaproteobacteria bacterium | reverse complement strand
TCGATCTTGGTGAAGCTGACTTGGACGAGTTGTCACCCATCATGCAAATGCTCAGCCATCTACCGTGTTCGAACTGAATGCGACGCGGGCGGTCTACCTGCACCGCGATGCCATCGATTGTCGGCGCCGCTTGAATATTGACCCACCCTGCCGATCCAATATTGACCCAGGGCGGGCTGCTGAATTTTGTATCAGCAACTGTGGATAAGTGTACTCAATAGCTTGTTTTGCTCGTATCTCCTTGTCATTGATTGCGAGCAGGGGGAAAGGAGCGTAGGGCGTAGCCCGTAGCGGATTTCCCCCTGCTCGCATGCCTTCAGAACGGCTCGTCGGGCTCTTGTGTCGCCGGGGCTGCCAAGCTGCCTTTGCGGGTGCTTTCCCTGGCCTTGATGCGCGTCTTGGCGGCCATGGTGCTGTGTCGGAATCGATAGGACTCGTTGCCCGTCTCCACGATGTGGCAGTGGTGGGTGAGCCGGTCCAGCAGCGCCGTGGTCATCTTGGCGTCGCCAAATACCGCCGACCATTCCGAGAAACTCAGGTTGGTGGTGATCACTACACTGGTGTGCTCATACAGCTTGGAGAGCAGGTGAAACAGCAAGGCACCTCCAGCCTGACTGAAGGGCAAATACCCCAGCTCGTCAAGAATTACCAGGTCCATGCGCATCAGTGCCAGTGCGATGCGGCCGGCCTTGCTCTCACGCTTTTCCTTCTCCAATTCATTGACCAAATCGACCGTGGAATAAAAGCGCACGCGTTTGCCTTTTGCGGCAATGCCCGACACTCCAATGGCTGTGGCCAGATGCGTCTTGCCAGTGCCCGGCCCACCAATGAGCACGGCGTTTTGCGCCGTGTCGGTGAACTCCAGCGTGCTCAATTGGCTGACCAGTTTTTGATCCACCTTGGAAGCCTCAAAGTCAAAGCCTGCCAAATCCCGATGCAGCGGGAATTTGGCCGCTTTCATTTGGTGACGCACCGAGGCAAAGGCCCGCTGTGCGTGTTCGGCTTGTAGCAAATGCTCGATCAACCAACGGGAGGTTTGTACGCCCACATCGGTTGGCACTCCCTCTTGGGTCGTCAAGTCGGCCCAGGCCCCGGCCATGCCGTGCAGGCGTAGCTCTTTGAGCTCAGTGGTGATATCACGCATGACCCACCTCCGCCATAGTGTCGTCACGCAGGCTGTCGTAGCGGTCGGTATTGGCCACAGGCATCTCCTTCAAGTGCAAACTGCTCTCAACGGATTCGGGTATCGGCCTGGCATTGAGTCGCGCCAACACGTTGAGGACATGTTCAGTACTGAGCGCCCCAGACTCGATGACCAATTCCACCGCCACCAGCACCGCCTCTAAGCCATGGCTGGACACGCAGTTGAGCACCTGCGCCATGATTTTGTCGCCGCCGTCGTGACGCATCAACCCTTGTCTTAAGCGCTGCAATGGCGCGGGCATATCGGCAAACGGTGCGCCGTTTCTCAGTGCCCCGGGCTTGCGCTGTATAAGCGCAATGTAGTGTTGCCAGTCGTAGCAGATGTGCCCTCGGTTTGCGAGGCGCTCGTGGCTGGCAACGATAACTTCATCCGTGGCAATCTCAACCCGGTTGGGGTACAGCCGGGTGCTCACGCGCTGGCCCGCCAGTTCACACGGTACCGAGTAACGGTTGCGTGCCACCGCCACCAGACAGGTGCTTGACACCTTGGCTGACCTCTCCACATAGCCGTCAAACGCGGTGGGCATGGGCATGAGTTCGCCGCGCTCTTGCTCCAGCATCTCGGCTACGCTGAATTGCTTGTATTCGGGGTGGCGAATCTCCTCCCACAGGGACCGGCAGCGCTCACCCAGCCAGGCGTTGAGCTCGGCAAAACCGCCAAACTTGCGCGTCTGTGCATCCAGCCAGATACGCCTGCGACTGTCTTGCACGTTCTTTTCCACCACGCCCTTCTCCCAGCCGCTGGCGACGTTGCAAAAGTCGGCGTCAAACAGGTAGTGCGCGCACATCACGGCAAAGCGCGCGTTGACGACCCGGCCCTTACCCTTTTTGACCTTGTCCACCGCCGTCTTCATGTTGTCGTAGATGCCCCGGCGCGCCACGCCACCAAGGGCCGCAAAGGAGCGGGTGTGGGCATCGAACAGCATCTCGTGACCCTGGCTCGGGTAGGCCACCAGCCAGAAGGCCCGGCTGGCGCACAGCTTCATATGCGAGACCTGCATGCGGTGATAAATGCCGCCCACTACCAAGCCTTCTTCGCTCCAGTCAAACTGGAACGCCTCACCCAGGTCGAACTTCAGCGGCACGAACGCTTTTACGTCTTTACCAGCGCTTGCTCGCCAGGCACGGATGAAGTCAGTGACACGGGTATAGCCTCCGATATAGCCGCTGGCCTTGATTTGCGCGAACAACGCGCGTCCCGTGCGGCGATTCTGCTTGGGCCGCAGTGCGTCAGCCTTGAGCGACTGCTCCAGCTCCGCCATAAACCCGCTGAGCTTGCTAAACCCCGCCGCCCGGCTATAGGTCGGCACCTGCACGACCTCTGGCGTCCTCAGCCAGCGGCGCACCGTGTTGCGTGACAAGCCCGTGCGCTTGGTGATTTCATGCAGCGACACCTTGTCGCGCAAATACATCCGTCGAATTCTTCCCAACATTTCCATAGTGATCACCTTGTTCGTCCCCTGCCCAAAATTTAGGCAGAGCAAGTAAAACACCTGGGTCAGTTTTGAATCGGCACAGTGGCCTAAAGTGGGTCAGTTTTCGGTCGGCGCCAACAAGGTCATCAAACAGTTGACCGCTGAACTTGAAAAATTGCAGCCTCGGGTAAATGCGGCGCTGGCTGAAATAAAAGAGATTTCAGCCCTGATTTCTGACGCTTCCAATTGACTCAGAAAGGCCAGT
>JANXLW010000317.1 GCA_025354965.1 Betaproteobacteria bacterium | reverse complement strand
CGCTGTCGACATCGTCCACCAGTTGCACCGCATGCGGATTGCCCATCGACACCAGCGCCACAAATGCAGTCTTTGTCTGTGAATTCTCGACCAACGTTAGTGGCCATTTTTGCCATGGTCCGCTACTTTGTGCTTGCAGGTTGCCGGCATCAAACGCAATGTCGGCCAGCTCGAATATCGGGCGGCCCATATCGACCGTGACCCGACCGTCAAGCATCAGATGGGGCTCAATCACACCGCCCAGCGTTTGCACCCGGATGACATCCTTGCTGCTCAAGCCCTGATCGCGCACAAAACGTGCAAAGCAACGCGCCCCATTGCCGCACTGTTCGACCTCACCACCATCGGCGTTATGGATTACGTACTCCAAATCAATGCCCGGCGCGGGTGATGGGCGTACCGTCAGGATCTGATCTGCACCGACGCCGAAATGGCGATCAGCCAGAAAGCGGTAGTGCGCCGTGGTCAGGCCTAAACGTCCGCCGGTCTCATCGAGCACCACAAAGTCGTTGCCTGCGCCCTGCATTTTTGTAAACGGGATTCGCATGCCGGAATTATCCGCTTATCCTTCGCTATTTCTCACTCACAAACTGGCCTCTTATGCGAATCCCGGACTGGAGCCCTGCCCTCAAACCCCAGCCCCAGGAGCTGGTTGATGCCATCCTGACCCGCCGCGGTGGTGCCCTGCTGAATCTGGACAAAGCCTTGTTGTGGAGCGAACCGCTGGCGCGCGGCTGGAACATCTACCTCAAGGCGGTACGCACCGAGCTGCCGACCAGTCGCAAGTTGCGTGAACTTGGCATCTGTACTGTCGCCCTGCTGACCGGCGCGCATTACGAATACCAGCACCACGCGCCCGACTTTCTGGCGGCTGGCGGCACCCAAGTCCAGCTTGACGCTCTGAACGCCTTCGTCAAAGCCGACCCGCGTGCCATTCCAACTGACTCTGCACTGGGGGAAATTGAGCGTCTGGTAATTCGGTATGCAGCGCAGATGACGCTGGACGTGAAAGTCAGCGACACATTGTTCACCGCGTTACGCCAGCACTTTGATGCGACGCAGATTGTGGAACTGACTGGCGCGATAGCCACCTACAACATGGTGGCGCGATTTCTGGTGGCGTTGGAGGTGACGCCAGAAGAGTGATTTATCGTCAATCGGCCTTGATGTTGTTGTCCTTGACGACCTTGCCCCAAATGTCCATCTGGTTCTCGATGAAGACACGGGCCGACTCCGCAGTGCCACCGACCACAGCAATACCCTGAGCATCGAATCGCTTGGTGACTTCTGGCAGCCGCAACACCTTGTTGAGTTCCTCGTTCATGCGTTTGACGATCTCGGGTGGTGTTTTGGCTGGGGCCAGCACAGCCCACCAGGCCGGTGCGTCAAAGCCGGCATAGCCGCTCTCCGCCAAGGTTGGAACGCCCGGCAGATCCGGTGAGCGTTTGCTGGTCGTCACGACCAATGGGCGCAGCCGCTTGCTATCGATATGAGGCTTGACCAGAAACATCGAGCCAATGGCCAACGGCACGTGCCCGGCCAAGGCATCGTTCATCAAAAGGCCACCGCCCTTGTAGGGAATGTGCTGAAAGTCCATGCCACCGTTCTTGCCAAGCAAGGCCATGGCGAGATGACCCAGGCTGCCGGAACCGATGGAGCCGTAGTTGACGCCGCTTTTAGACTTGGCAGCCGCCACCACATCGGCAAAGGTCTTGAAATCCGAGTTGGCCTGGGTCGCCAGCACCATGGAGCCGGTGCCTATGAGCACGATCGGCGCCAAGTCCTTTTTTGAGTCGAACGGCAGCCCGGGAATCAGGCTCGGGTTGACGCCGTGGGTGTCGAAAACCACCGCAAAGGTGTAGCCATCGGCCGGTGCCGCGGCCACCGCAGCGGCCCCGATGGAACCGGACGCACCACCCTTGTTTTCCACGATGATGCTTTGCCCCAGTTGCACCGACAAAGGTTGCGCCAACAGGCGTGCCACTTGATCGACCGAGCCCCCCGGAGGAAAAACCGCGACCAGTTTGATCGGCTGTTTGGTCGGCCAGGCCTGGGCCATCGCGCCCAGCGGCAACGCCAGGCAGACCGCCGCTACCAGCAAAAAAAACTTATGTTTTGTTTGACGTTTCATTTTTTGGTTCCAACGCTGTGCAACCACTGCGTTGCTCTGGATCATAGGCTGGCAATGCGTAAATTGCCCTTGGGGTTTACGCAAACATCACCTGCGTGACAGCGCCGGCTGATTTTGGTTGCAAAATTCAAGTTATGCCACGCTCCAAGCAACACCTGCACCCCAAGCGCGAACCCGTGCCCACCCGCCCCGCCGCCACCGTGCTGCTGTTGCGCGACACCGCTGACGGTATTGAAGTACTGATGACGCGCCGCTCCATGACGGCCAGTTTTGTGCCCGGCGCCTATGTATTCCCCGGCGGCGGCGTGGATGCCCAGGATGCCACCAGTCATGGTCAAGCCAAGCGCCGCGACGCGCAAAGCGATTTGCATTTGACGCAGGCCATT
This sequence comes from Betaproteobacteria bacterium, assembly GCA_025354965.1. Classification (GTDB taxonomy): domain Bacteria; phylum Pseudomonadota; class Gammaproteobacteria; order Burkholderiales; family Burkholderiaceae_C; genus Rhodoferax. The sequence goes on along the minus strand of JANXLW010000317.1, from coordinate 9,462 downwards.
GCCGCCATCCGCGAGAGTTTTGAAGAGCTGGGTGTGCTGCTGGCACGACGAGCCGACGGCTCCCACGCCGACACCGTCGATATCGCGGCACTGGACCGCAACCTGCCCTTCACGGCCCAATGCCAGACCCGTGGCCTGACCCTGGCGGCCGATGAGGTGTTTGTACTGGCGCACTGGATCACCGACCGTGACTTGGCCCGGCGCTTTGACGTGCCTTTTCTGGTGGCGCGCATGCCCGAGGGACAAACCCCGGTGGCCGACGAATCGGAGCAGTTCGAACCCATCTGGGTGCGCCCGGCCGATGCGCTGGCACGCCACAAGGCAGGGCAGTTCTTCATCATTTTCCCCACCATCCGCACGCTGGAGCGGCTGCTGGACTACCCGGACGTCAACGCCGTGCTGCAGGCCTGTGCCGCCACTGAGCAACCGCTGTGGACCAGCTGCCCGCGCGCGGGCCTGCTGGGCGGCCGTGAGGTGCGCTACATGGAGCACGAGCACCCGTATGGTGAGTTGGCACTGGTCTGCCCCGACGGGCAAATCGTGCATCCGCTGGACTGGCAGTCCGAAACCGCGGTGGCGCTCTTGAAAAATGTGCTGCGACTGACCGCCCCCAACCCTGGCGCCATGACCGGCCCCGGCACCAACAGCTATCTGGTGGGCGACCCGGCTACCGGTTTTATCGCCATCGACCCAGGCCCGGCCGACCCCCAACATATTGAAAAGTTGTGGCGCGCCGCCGCTGGCGACATCCGGATGATTGTGTGTACCCACTCGCACCCGGACCATTCCCCCGGTGCACTGCCCTTGCAGGCGATGTGCACGCCCAAGCCGCCGATCCTGGGTCTGCCGTCAGCACCCAGCGCCCGCGCTGCCAGTGAATTCATGCCGGACCGGTCGCTGGAAAATCATCAGCGGTTGACGCTGACCGGGCGTGGGCCCGATGGCGACCTAAGCCATACCCTGGAAGTGATTCACACGCCCGGCCACGCCGCCAACCACCTGTGCCTGGTGTTGCTGGAAGACGGCTTGCTGTTCAGTGGCGACCACATTCTGAATGGCAGCACCACCGTGATCGACCCACCCGACGGCGACATGACGGCTTACCTGGATTCGCTCGATATCCTGAGCGCTGCGTGCACGGAACACAAAATTGAATTCATCCTGCCGGCCCATGGCTACGTCATTGGCGGCTATGCCGGTGAGGCGGCCGATGCCATCGCCCACCTCAAGGCGCATCGCCTGAAACGAGAAGCGAAAATTGTCAAGGTGATGCAAACCCGGCCGCAAGGAACGCTGGATGACTGGCTGGCACAAGTTTACGACGACGTACCGCAGCGCATGTGGCCTGTGGCCAAACGTTCTTTGCTGGCGCATATAGCGCGGATTGAAGCCGATTTGTCCCTGAATGACTGATCCGGGTTGGGGTTGAGGGGAGCGGTCATTCAGGAAAACCATGTACATCTGCTGACTTTGGTTTCTGGGCAGCGTTGAACTAGAGATTAAGCAGAACCACCATCAGTCATGGCCTTCAAGTCCTTAAGAAGAAGAAAGAGATGCATCGGGTCGGTCGCACTGGGCTCGAATTCCCATTGGAGATACCAGTCCCTGGCCAACGCATTCTTGGCATGAACCAGCAGTGCACGAATTCCGGCAATGTCGGCTGCCTGGGCCGTGCGCTTCAAGGCATCCTTTAGCAAAGCCTTTCCAATTCCAACGCGTTGATGTTTGGAATCAACGGCCAGCCTTGCCAGAATCATGACTGGCACAGGGTGCTGCGCCATGCCTTTGACAACGCGAGCCGAGGCAGCACCCGACTCGACACTTCCAACCGCCAGTGAGTAAAACCCCGCTACCGCGTCGGCATGGCAACAAACATAGGTTTGTGCGCTATTGGCTCTCTGACTCGTCAAAGCAAATCGCTGCAAGAACTGGTTGAGCGCCACTTGCCCACAGTCGAAAAGCTCGACAGCATCCGACGCTGCCAGTTTGCGAACTGGCTCGTACTTCATGAAGGTCACCCGAGCAAGCCCTGCTCGCTGAGCAACCTCCTCAGCTTGGGTTTGACAGCAACGGGCCGGTCCAAGGCGGCTTGGAATTCATTCCATTTCTTAGGCGTCAATTCAAACCTCAAGCGATCAGCAAGGGTCTGGTTGGCAGCAACAATACCTGCGTCCAACAAAAACTCGCTCACATTTTTGTGAGCAGCATGAGCCGCTTCCTGCAGCAATTGTTTGACAGGGTAACTGGCGCGCACGTCGATTCGCTCGGATTTGGCTTGGATGGCAGCGGTCATTTTCAAGTTCCTTTCTTGTTCAATGGCTCAATCATAGCGTCCGGACGTTGTACTGACAAGCCCTTGGTTCAAGAATTCAGTAATGTGCGACGCATCTACGCCTGATTGACCATCTCCTTCGCCTTGTCAGTTGGTTGAAAACTGGTCGCTACCAGGGAAAAGTCTTCTGGAGCCAGTGGCATTAAATCTGGACAAATCCATCGTCTAACCAGACAAACAAAGACAGCAGCCACTCGCCAAAGACCGCCCGCGGACAACTGTGTGCCCAAGGCGGGTGCAGCCCTTGAAAACTGATCGACGCAGCCGCCACCGTCAAGAATGGGCTGACTTGTCCTTCGCGCGAATCAAACTGGCAATGTGAACCAAGGATGCCACCCGCAGAGGTTGGGGTATGGGGTCGCGCCGGATGGTGAACCTGCCACTATTTTGGCCCATTGAAAACGCCCGCTTCATGCCCAGCTAAAGGTCTGTTGAAATTTCACTTTGAGGAACAGCCTTTGCCAGCATTCATTGTTTCCTGCCTGGCGCTGGCCTTTGTTTTGTGGCTGCTGGGCGCACCCTATCTGACCGAGCGCAAGCGCGCCAGGATTCGGGTCCGTCCCTTCCCTGCGGCCTGGCGGGACATCCTCAAACAACGCGTGCCTTACGTTCGCACGTTGCCCGCTGATCTGCAACTCCAACTCAAACAACACATCCAGGTCTTTATTGCCGAGAAGGCATTCATCGGCTGCGACGGCTTGACCATCACCGACGAAATAAGGGTGACGATTGCGGCGCAAGCCTGCCTGTTGATTCTCAATCGTCCCCGAGGCTACTACCCCAAGCTGCGCCAGATTCTGGTCTACCCGGGCAGCTTCGTCGTCGACCGTGAGCACACCGATGGCATTGGCGTTGCGCACCACGCGCGCCAGGTGCTGTCTGGCGAATCCTGGGAACAAGGCCAGGTGGTCCTGTCGTGGCACGACACGCTGGAGGGCGCGGCCATCCCCGATGATGGTCAAAACGTGGTCATTCATGAATTTGCTCATCAGCTTGACCAGGAAACCGGCAGGGCCAATGGTGCACCGGTGTTGCCGCGTCGCGACCAATACCCCCGTTGGTCACGGGTGTTGGGGGCCGAGTTCAGGGATCTCAAGACACGCGCAGCGCAGGGTGAAACTTCCCTCTTCAACGACTACGGCGCCACCGATCCGGCTGAATTTTTTGCGGTGATCTCGGAAGTCTTCTTTGAGCAACCGCAGCGCATGGCCACCGAGCACCCAGCCTTGTACCGTGAATTGACTGATTTTTACCGTCTGGACCCACTGAGCTGGTAAGTGACTGGCACGGTTAATATGCTCCCGATGATTGCCCCTCCAAAAACCGCCCCGCACACGCCGCGTATTGACGAACGTCTGGCCAAGCGCGTCGCCGCGATGGTGCCTTGCTCGCGCCGCGAGGCCGAACAATACATCGAAGGCGGTTGGGTCAGCGTAAATGGGAAGGTAGTGGAAGAACCCATGTTTCGGGTCTCCAGCCATAAGGTTGACATTGCCCCTGACGCCAGCCTGATGGAACTGCAGACCGTGACCCTGCTATTGCACAAGCCACCGGGCTATGACGCCATGGCGGCGCTGGGCGAGGCCAGCAGACAGGTCAGGCCGGCGCAGCAATTGCTGCAAGTGGCCACGCACAATGCGGACGACGCATCCGGCACCCGCGTGCTCAAACGCCACTTTGCCAAGCTCACGGCCTGCGTTCCGCTGGAGACTGCGGCCAGCGGCCTGGTGGTATTCACGCAGGACTGGCGCGTGTTGCGCAAACTTGAAGAAGATGCGCACCTCCTGGAACAGGAAGTGATTGTGGAAGTAGCAGGTGAGGCAACCGCTGCAAGCCTGCAGCGGCTCAATCAGGGGCTGCTTGATGACGGCCACCCGCTACCTGCCGTCAAGGTCAGCCTCAATAGCACGGGTGAGACCAGCAGCAAAATGCGCTTTGCCATCAAGGGTGCCCATCCCGGTTTGATTGCTTATCTGTGCGAGCGCGTCGGCTGGCAGATTGTCGGCATGAAGCGCCTTCGTATTGGCCGGGTGGCGATGGCGCAACTACCAGCAGGGCAGTGGCGCTACCTGCAGGCCCACGAACGCTTCTGAAGACTGGCGTCAGGCAACGCCAGATTGGGTCGCTGGAAATATTCGATAATCGAAACAACCGTTCATTGGGATCTATCTATGTTTTTGCGCTCATTCAAGTTGTTCTTCGCCACACTGATCACCGTGCTGTTGTCAGTAGCGTGCGGTGGCGACTCCGCTCCGCCACCGATAAATGTTGTTGTGGTGGCAGGCGAATCGTCCGTCACGGTAACCTGGGATATGACCGGCGGCGTTGAAAACTGGCTATTTTTCGCACCATCCAGCACGGCACCAACCAGCACAACGGCGATGGAAAAATGGATTGGCCTGTACGGCGGGGGCACGTTGCTCAACGTCACTTCCCCTTATGTGGTTTCCGGCCTTGTCAATGGCACTAGCTACTCGTTCTCACTCAACGGAAGAACCAATGGTGGCCCGGGCGGACCTGGCTCCACCCCGGTGACCGCCACACCCAGACTCGCCGGAACAAACTGGAACGCAGGGACTGCAGTATCTGGCAGCAATGATTTACACGGTGTGACCTATGGTGTAAGTACAGCAGCCACCACAACTACCGCTGCTGTGACGAGCTACGTGGCGGCGGGCAGCGCCGGGGCCATGTATTCCAGCCTCGATGGCGCAGCGTGGAGTGCCATTAATTTCACCAGCAACAACAAGACCGTCAATGGTGCATCCTATTTGAGTGGTTTCAAACTAGTGGGTGACGGCGGTGTGGTGCTGACAAGCCCCGATGCGGTTACATGGACGGTACAAACCACCCCGACCGCCAATAACCTGTATGCCATTGCCAACAACTATTCATCTTTGAGTGTGGCAGTTGGCGCCGGTGGCACCATCATCCACAGTGCCGATGGCGTGACTTGGACCGCCGCCACCAACTCTGCCACCACCAGTGATTTGTATGCGGTGACTTACACCACATTCAACGTTGGAACTTATACCGCTGGCACCTGGATTGCCGTCGGCGCCGGTGGCACCATGGTTCAAAGTCCGGATGCAATCACCTGGACGGTTGTGCCCTCGGTCACAACCAATGACCTTCATGGCATAGCCTACGGCACAAGTGTTTCCACCGCGGGCGTCGTCACGCCCATATTCGTAGCCGTTGGATCATCTGGTGCCGTTCTCACCAGCAACAACGGGGCTAACTGGACGGCCCAGACGCTGCCAGGCGCAAGCATGCTGAATGCCGTTGCTTTTGCCACCCAGTTTGTCACGGTGGGCGCCGGAGGCAACATTTTCTACAGCACGGATGGCGTGACCTGGACCACTGCTTCGACCACCCCCACCAACAGCAATGATCTGTTGGCTGTGGTACATGGCCTTAACGCATACTCGGCAGTGGGTGCCGCCGGCACCAATCTGCTGGCCAAATAAAAAAGTGTGAAGCCCACCGATAAGCCGGATTCTGTGCAACTGCTGGTCCTTGCGGGCCAGTCGAAGTGACTGCCATTACTCTGGGCTGTTGGTCACCCAACAGCTCGGTGCTACCTACCCGCCAGCTCTGGGGGCCCCATCAACGCTGGCCTACTTGGTATTGCTGCGCGTAGAGATTGCCCGTTTCACCCGAACTTAATCGGCTCGTCTCTGTTGCTCTGATCCTCACCTTATACCTTGCGGCTTTCAGTGGACAGCCGTTAGCTGCTACGCTGCCCTATGCAGTCCGGACGTTCCTCCAGTGCCCTGTTTCCAGGATTGCACCAGCGGCAGTCTGGCGGGCTTCACTCTTCGATTATCGCGGCTATCCATAACCTTATATCGAAATCGGTCGATCAAGTAGTCCAAAATCGCACAGTCTTCACCCCAACACTTCGCCACCCAAGGAACCGCTCATGAAAGCTGACAACGTCCTGCAAACCATTGGCAACACGCCGCACATCCGCATCAACCGCCTGTTCGGCAGCAGCCACAAGGTCTACATCAAATCCGAGCGCAGCAACCCCGGCGGCTCTATCAAGGACCGCATTGCGCTGTCCATGGTCGAGGCCGCCGAAAAAAGTGGCGAGCTTAAACCCGGTGCCACCATCATCGAGCCGACTTCCGGCAACACCGGCGTCGGCCTGGCCATGGTGGCGGCGGTCAAGGGTTACAAACTAATTCTGGTGATGCCCGACAGCATGTCGGTGGAGCGCCGTCGCCTGATGCTGGCCTACGGCGCTTCGTTTGATCTGACACCACGCGAAAAAGGCATGAAAGGCTCGATTGCCCGTGCCATGGAACTGGTGGCTGCAACGCCCAACTCATGGATGCCCCAGCAGTTTGAAAACCCGGCCAATATTGATGCTCATGTACGCAGCACGGCGCAGGAAATTCTGGCCGACTTCCCCGCCGGCATTGACTTCCTGATCACGGGGGTCGGAACCGGTGGTCACCTGACCGGTTGCGCCCAGGTGCTGAAAGCCAAGTGGCCCAACTTGAAGGTGTACGCCGTGGAACCGGTGGCCTCGCCCGTCATTTCGGGCGGTGCGCCGTCGCCGCACCCGATTCAAGGCATTGGCGCCGGCTTCATTCCAAAAAACCTGAACATGACCTTGCTCGACGGCGTGATTCAGGTCGATGCCGAACCGGCGCGCGAGATGGCGCGCCGCTGCGCCCGTGAAGAAGGTATTCTGGTGGGCATCTCCAGCGGCGCCACGCTGGCGGCCATTGCGCAAAAGCTGCCCGATCTGCCGGCCGGTGCCACCGTGCTGGGTTTCAACTACGACACCGGTGAACGCTACCTGTCGATCGAAGGATTTTTGCCGGCTTAAACCTACTCTGGGCGTATCATCCCGGGCTGCTTGATCAACACAAGCCCCCCGACATGCTTCGCCTGACTGAACTCAAACTGCCGCTGGACCATGCTGCAGAAGCCCTGCCTTTGTTAGTTGCCCAGACGCTGGGCATCGCTGCCGGTGATCTCGTCAGCCACACCATCTTCAAACGCAGTTTTGATGCGCGCAAATCTGAACTGGTACAGGTCTACATTGTGGACGTGGAGGTGGTCCCCGCGCTCAAGACCTCGTTGCTGGTCAAGTTCGCTGGCAACCCGCACATCTTTGCCTCACCCGACATGCTGTACCACCCGGTTGGTCAAGCACCGACCAACCCAGGGCCGCGTCCGGTGGTGGTTGGCTTTGGTCCCTGCGGCATTTTTGCGGCGCTCATTCTGGCGCAGATGGGCTTCAAACCGATCGTGCTGGAGCGTGGTAAAAAAGTGCGCGAACGCACCCAGGACACTTGGGCACTTTGGCGCAAGCGCAATCTGAATCCCGAATCGAACGTGCAGTTTGGCGAAGGCGGTGCCGGCACCTTTTCCGACGGCAAGCTCTACAGCCAGATCAAGGACCCCCGATACCTTAGCCGCAAGGTGATGAACGAGTTTGTCAAGGCCGGCGCGCCACCTGAAATCCTGGTCGATGCGCACCCGCACATCGGCACCTTCAAGCTGGTCAAAGTGGTTGAAAACCTGCGCGAGCAGATCATTGCGCTGGGTGGTGAAATCCGCTTTCAGCAGCGAGTCACCGATGTGCTGATTGAAGAAGATAGCCATGGCCGCAGCCTGCGTGGACTGACGGTGGTGGACCAGGCAAGCGGCCAGAATTACGAGCTGCGTGCCGACCGGGTGGTGATGGCGCTGGGTCACAGCTCGCGCGACACCTGCACCATGCTGTACCAGCGTGGTGTCGCGATGCAAGCCAAACCGTTCTCGATCGGGTTTCGCATCGAGCATCCGCAAAGCGTGATTGACCAGGCCCGCTGGGGTCGCCACGCCGGTCACCCGAAGCTGGGTGCGGCCGACTACAAACTGGTGCATCACGCCAGCAATGGGCGTTCGGTTTACAGTTTTTGTATGTGCCCCGGCGGCACCGTGGTGGCTGCCACGTCGGAGGTGGGGCGCGTCGTCACCAATGGCATGAGCCAGTATTCGCGCAACGAACGCAATGCCAACGCCGGCATTGTGGTGGGCATTGACCCGAGCGACTACCCGACCGACGCGCAAACCTTTCGCGCCACTTTGGGTGAGCAGGTACCAGTCGAGGTGGCGCCAGGCACTGCGCACCATCCGCTGGCCGGTATCGTTCTGCAACGCCAACTTGAATCCAATGCCTATGTACTGGGCGGCGCCAACTACGACGCACCCGGGCAACTGGTTGGCGACTTCATCGCAGGCAAGGCATCGACGCAACTCGGCGGGGTAGAACCGTCCTACAAGCCGGGTGTCCAACTGGTCGATCTGGGCACTGCGCTACCGATTTACGCCACTGTCGCCATTCGGGAAGCACTGCCGGCTTTTGCCCGCAAGCTCAAGGGCTTCGACATGCCCGACGCCGTCCTCACCGGGGTGGAAACACGCACCTCGTCGCCCTTGAAAATCCCGCGCGGGGAAGATCTTCAGAGCATCAATACGCGCGGCTTGTATCCGGCAGGTGAAGGCGCCAGCTATGCCGGCGGCATTTTGTCGGCCGGTGTGGACGGCATCAAAGTGGCCGAAGCGCTGGCCTTGGCGTTGCTGGCCTGACGACTCACGCTATCACTACAGTCGTTGACGCTGGCCGGGTAGCACCCCACAACCCGGCCAGACAAAGCACAATGCCGGCAGCCGACACCAAGGTGGGACGCCAGCCTTCGAACAGCGCCGACATCAAGAGCGCAACCACCGGGATGATCATGCCGACCAGCGCTGCTCGCCCAGGTCCCTGGCGCTGCGCCAGCTTGAAGTACAGCAGAAACGCCACCACCGACCCGAACACGCTGAGGTAGGCCAGTGACAGCCAATAGCTGGCACGCAGATCCAATTGAAACTGCACGCCGCTCAGATTGGCAATCAGCACCAGTACGACCGCGCCATAGCCCATACTCCAGGCCAGCAACGGCACCAGTGCCGTGCCGCGACGTGTCAGGCGCAAGGTCATCATATTGCCCACGGAAGCGAAAGTGACTGCCATCAAACCCAGGCCGACAGCCATCAGCACCTCCGGCCCGGCGCGGGTGGTGGCCGTCGGGTCGGATCGCGGCAAGATCAGGGGATGATCTACGACGACGCCTTGCGCGACC
>JANXLW010000274.1 GCA_025354965.1 Betaproteobacteria bacterium | reverse complement strand
TAGATGGCCTTGGCACCTGAATTTGAACTTTGAACCGCTCTTTAAGCCCGTTGTAATAGGCCAAATTTTCAGCGTTGGCCCAACCTTGGGCGTATTGCTCACGCTCCTGCTTCACGCCGTCTGGCGTCGGGGCCGTGCGGGGCAGCACCGAATTGACTTTGACAATGGCAATGCCCTGAGCACCCAGGTCAACGCTGATCAACGACGGCAACGAGCCCGGGTCAGCACGAAGGGCGCTGTCAACCACTTGTGGGGGCACTTTGTCTCGCTTGTCGCGTGAGATCAGCACTGCGGCGGGCAGCACAGCGGTCGCCGGGCTGGCTCTCCACAGCGCAAGTTTTGCTGCCGCATCCTTGTGCGCCAGTTCAAGCCCTTGTTGGGCCACAACTTTGTCACGCACGGCTTGCCGGACGTCGGAGAGCGGCAAAGTCCGCGCAGCCACAAACTGTGAAATACGGGCTGCAGCTAGCTGGTTTGGCCCAATTTCCACCGCCTCTGTGTTGCGTTTTTTCTCTACCGATTCGGTGCTGAAAATGGCAGCCAGCAACTTCGCGTTGGCCAACGGACCGGTCGCACCCGCAGCAGCCGCCCGCCCGAGGTTTGACGCGGTTTTGACCTCAAGCTTCAGGCGTTGTGCAACGGGCGCAAGGGAATCTGACTGCTCGTACACGCCATTGGTGAATGCCTCGGCCAATTCAGCAAATTTGGCTTTGGCCTGCTGCGCTTTCAAATCGGATTCAATACCCGCCCGCAATTCTTCAAATGCCTTCTGTTTGGGCTCTTTGATGTCTGTCAACTGAATGATGTGAAAACCAAAATCGGATTCCACCACTTCACTGATATCGCCTTTTTTCAAGGCGAACGCAGCGTCTTCAAACGGTTTGACCATCGCGCCGCGCCCAAAAAAATCGAGGTCGCCGCCTTTGGCTGCGGAGCCAGGATCCTGCGAATTATTTTTGGCGACCTCGGCAAAAGTATCCGGCGATTTGCGCAGCCCAGCCAGCAGTTCCCGAGCTTTGGACTTGGCTTTTTCTCTTTCGGCCGGCGCCGCATCTTTGGGCGCATTGACCAGGATATGGCTGGCCCGACGCTCCTGGGTTCCAGATAGGCGCGACTGGTTCTGCTCGTAATAGGTTTTCAGGTCTGCTTCGTTGACGGAAATCCCTTTTTTAATGGCCTCGATGTCCAGCACCACGTACTCAACACTAGCCGATTCAGGTGCCTTGAATTGCGCCATGTTTTTTTGGTAATACGCATCCAGTTCAGCATCCGTCGGAGCCAGCTTTGCTGCAAAGTCAGTGGGTAAAATTGGCGCAAACTGGATTTCCCGCTTTTCAAAATAGGCGTTCAGCGACACGTCGGCCGACTGGGCCGGAGTGAACGCGGTTGCCGTGATGCCAGCCTCTACCTGGCGCACGGCGAGATCGCGGCGCACCCTTGCCTCAAACCCCTCTGGCGTCAGCCCCTGGCTGGCCGCCAGTTGTTTGTAGGCGTCCATGTCGAGTTTGCCATCAGCGCGGCGCAAACCTGCGATGGTCGGGTTGAGCTGCAACTCGCGGGCCAATCTGATGTCGCCCGTCTGCAGCTTCAACTGTTCTGCGGCTTCGACCATGACGCGATCCCGCACCAAGCGCTCCAGCGTCGCGTACTTGGCGTCGGCGGAGTCGAGCAGTTTGGGGTCAACATTGGGCATCTGGGCGCGGATGCGGTCAACCTGGTTTTTGTGCGCGTTGTCCCATTCTGCCTGGCTGATGTCCTGCCCGCCAACTCGGGCAACGGCCTCGCCTTTGTCGCGAAAGCGGTTGTAACCGTCTATTCCAAACAAAACAAAAGACGGGATGATCAACAAGAACATCAAAAACATCATGATTTTTGTGTGCTTGCGT
>JANXLW010000253.1 GCA_025354965.1 Betaproteobacteria bacterium | reverse complement strand
CAGCAAGGCAGCCAGCGACCATCTGGTTCGCGCCTGGCTGCACACCTACGGTTTGCCAGTGCTGACCACCAACTGCAGCAACAACTACGGTCCGCTGCATTTTCCAGAAAAATTGATCCCATTGATCATCGTCAATGCGCTGGCCGGCAAGCCGCTACCGGTCTACGGCGATGGCCTTCAAGTGCGCGACTGGTTGTACGTCAAAGACCATTGCAGCGCCATTCGCCGGGTGCTGGCGGCCGGGCGCGTTGGCGAGATCTACAACGTCGGTGGCTGGAATGAAAAGCCCAACATCGAGATCGTGCACACCGTCTGTGCGCTGCTCGATGAACTGCAACCCAGAAGTGACCGCACCAGTTACAAGACGCAGATCACATTTGTCCGGGACCGCCCCGGCCACGACCGGCGCTACGCCATTGACGCCAGCAAGATGGAGCGTGAGTTGGGCTGGAAACCAGCGGAGACTTTCGAGTCCGGCATTCGCAAGACCGTACAGTGGTACCTGGACAACCGGGCCTGGGTCACGCATGTGCAGTCGGGCGCTTATCGGGATTGGCTACAAACCAACTACGCTGAGCGCGCATGAGGATTCTTCTTTTTGGCAAAGGCGGGCAAGTGGGCTGGGAACTACAGCGCAGCCTGGCGCCGTTAGGCGAGTTGGTGGCGCTGGACCATGACAGCACTGACCATTGTGGGAATTTCAGCAATCTGACCGGCCTCATGGATACTGTCCGAGCTCTGAAGCCGGACTTGATCGTCAATGCAGCTGCGCACACCGCAGTGGACAAAGCCGAGACCGAGATTGACTTGGCTCGCTCGCTCAATGCGTTGGCGCCCGGCTTGCTGGCGCAGGAGGCGGCCCGCATCGGCGCCTGGCTGGTGCACTACAGCACCGACTACGTGTTTGACGGCAGTGGCAGCCGGCCGTGGACCGAGAGCGACACCCCGGCGCCTCAGAACGTCTACGGTCAAACCAAGCTCGAAGGCGAACAACTCATCCGGGCCGTTTGCCCGCGGCACCTTATTTTTCGCACCAGTTGGGTCTACGCTGCGCGCGGTGACAACTTTGCCAAAACCATATTGCGCTTGGCGCAGGAGCGCGAACGCCTGACAGTGATTGATGACCAGCTTGGCGCACCCACCGGCGCCGAGCTGTTGGCAGACGTGACGGCGCACGCCATCCGCCAGCTACTGCAGCGCCCCGGCGACGCCGGGCTCTACCACCTGGCTGCTGGCGGCGAGACCAGCTGGTGCGGCTATGCAAACTACGTGTTAGCCCAGACCAGGCTTGTGCAGCCAGCGATAAAAATCAAGGCCAGCGAAGTAGCACCGGTGGCTAGCAGTGCCTTCCCAACCCCGGCCAGGCGACCGCACAATTCGCGCCTCGACACCCGCAAGCTGCAAGCCACTTTCGGGTTGAGCCTGCCAAGCTGGCAGCAAGGTGTGGCCCGTATGCTGGCAGAAACGCTTTAACCTGGAAAAAATGGCATATGAAACAACGCAAAGGCATCATCCTGGCGGGTGGCTCCGGCACCCGGCTGCACCCGGCCACCCTGGCCATGAGCAAGCAACTGCTGCCGGTGTACGACAAGCCGATGATCTACTACCCCTTGAGCACCTTGATGCTGGCGGGCCTACGAGATATTCTGGTCATCAGCACGCCGCTGGATACACCGCGCTTTGGGCAGCTGCTGGGCGACGGATCGCAATGGGGACTCAGTCTGCAATACGCCGTGCAGCCGAGTCCGGACGGACTGGCTCAGGCTTTCATCATTGGCGACAAATTTCTGGGCAATGCCCCCAGCGCACTGGTGTTGGGGGACAACATTTTTTACGGACACGACTTTGCCCCTTTGCTGGCCAGCGCCAATGAACGCGTTGAAGGCGCTACCGTATTTGCTTACCATGTGCAAGACCCCGAACGCTATGGTGTGGTGGCTTTTGACCGCCAAGGCAAGGCCAGCAGCATAGAAGAAAAGCCTCTGAAGCCGCAAAGCAACTATGCCGTCACCGGGCTTTACTTCTACGACACGCAGGTAGTGGATATTGCCAAGGCCGTCAAGCCAAGTGCGCGTGGCGAGCTGGAGATTACCGCCGTTAACCTGGCTTATCTGGAGCAGGGAAAACTCAACGTACAAATCATGCAGCGCGGCTATGCCTGGCTGGATACCGGCACGCACGACAGTCTGCTGGAAGCCAGTCAGTTCATTGCCACGCTGGAGCGTCGCCAGGGCCTCAAGGTGGCCTGCGTCGAAGAGATCGCCTGGCGCAACGGCTTCATTGACGATGCCCAACTGCAAACACTTGCGCAGCCGCTGGCCAAAAATGGCTACGGTCAATACTTGCTGCGCCTGCTGTCTGAACGCAAGCGGCACGAACCCTAATTCCAGACCTTTCGATGAAAACAATTCCGACAGCCATTGCCGACGTCCTCATCATCGAGCCCAGAGTATTCGGTGACAGCAGAGGATTCTTCTTCGAAAGCTTCAATCAAAAGGCTTTTGATCAAGCCACCGGTCTCAACGCCAATTTTGTGCAAGACAACCACTCGCGCTCAGCCAAAGGCGTTCTGCGTGGCCTGCACTATCAGATTGAGCAACCACAAGGGAAATTGGTCCGGGTGGTGCGCGGTGCTGTATTTGACGTTGCAGTCGACCTGCGCAAATCTTCTGCCACCTTCGGTCAATGGGTTGGCGCCGAACTGACTGAAGAAAACCAGCGCCAGATGTGGGTTCCACCCGGTTTTGCACACGGTTTCTTGACCCTGAGCGACGTGGCAGATTTTCTCTACAAGACGACAGACTATTACGAGCCGCAGTTTGAACGCTGCATCGCCTGGGATGACGCCTCAGTTGCCGTTAAGTGGCCATTGACCGGAATTGCACCTCAGCTATCAGTCAAGGACCGGGCTGGTACACGCCTCGCGGAGGCACAAATGTTCGGCCCAACAGCGAACTGCTGATCATTGAATATTGAATATCGGTTCTGAACTATTCCTGTTGAATAATAACTTGCACAGTCAGTTACTTTGAATATTTTCAAGAGATAATAGGGCGCCTTTAAAATATATAAAAAGGGCATTACCAAATGCCCAATGGTTGGGGAGTTTTCAATATCAATATAGCAAGGCGCACAGTATGAATAATTTGATCGAAATTCAAAGTCAGATTGAAAAACTGCAAAAGCAGGCTGGTGAAATCAAGGCCCGGGAGTTTGATAAAACCGTGCTCGAAATCCTGGCCAAGATGAAGGCTTTTGGTATTACCCTGAAGGATTTGCAGCCCGGCAAATTGCGTGGTGCAAAGACCAAGTTAAAAACAGCGACGGCAAACAAAAGTAATATCGCCAAGATCAGAAGGAAAGGCGAAAGAAGCGCGGTTGTGGTTGCCGCCAAATTTCGCGGTCCAAATGGAGAAACATGGAGCGGTCGCGGCTTGACGCCGCGCTGGCTGGCGCTTCTGCTGACACAGGGTAGAAGCAAAGAAGAGTTCGCTATCAAGAACTGATGAAGTGCCATATCCGATGACCGACGTTAGCCACATCGCACCGCGTGACAAAGCCGAAATCCTGGCGCAGGCGTTACCCTATATACGCAAGTTTCATGGCAAAACCATGATTATCAAATATGGCGGCAATGCCATGACCGACCCCGCTTTGCAAGCGGACTTTGCCGAGGATGTGGTGCTGCTCAAGCTGGTCGGTATCAACCCGGTAGTGGTTCACGGGGGTGGTCCGCAAATTGAAACCGCCCTGAAGCGGCTCGGGAAAAAGGGCGAGTTTATCCAGGGCATGCGTGTGACCGACGCCGAAACCATGGAAGTGGTGGAGTGGGTATTGGGCGGCGAAGTGCAGCAGGACATCGTTGGCCTGATCAACCAGGCAGGTGGCAAGGCAGTGGGATTGACCGGCCGTGATGGCAGCATGATCCGCGCGCAAAAACTCAAAATGCTCGACAGCGTCGACCCCAGCATTGAGCACGACGTGGGCCAGGTGGGCGATATCGTCAGCATCGACCCCAGCGTGGTCAAAGCCCTGCAGGACGACGCCTTCATTCCGGTCATCAGCCCGATCGGTTTTGGCGAGAACAATGAGAGCTACAACATCAATGCCGACGTCGTCGCCGCCAAACTTGCCACCGTTTTGAAAGCTGAGAAGTTGATACTCCTGACCAACATCAGCGGCGTGCTCGACAAAGCAGGGAATTTGATTACCAATCTCAGCGCGCGCCAAATTGACGAGCTTTTTCTTGATGGCACCATCAGTGGCGGCATGCTGCCCAAGATCAGCGGGGCGCTGGACGCCGCCAAAAGTGGCGTCAACTCGGTACACATCATTGATGGCCGCGTGCCGCACGTTCTGCTGCTTGAGATTTTGACAGATCAGGCCTTTGGCACGATGATTCGTTCGCATTGAATTTGCTCGCCGGTGCTCAGGCCCGACCCCGCGAAAACCCTTAGCTTGGCTATGCGAGAATGAAACGACTCAATCGCCTTGTGCATCATGTCTGACGTCGACTCCTCATCTGCATCTTCCCAACCTTCCGCGGGCGGTGGGGTTGTCACCCCGGTGCGCAAACGACCGAAACCGGGCGAGCGTCGGGTGCAAATATTGCAGGCACTAGCGACCATGCTGGAGCAACCCGGCTCCGAGCGCATTACCACTGCTGCCCTGGCTGCTCGTCTTGATGTGAGCGAGGCCGCGCTGTACCGTCACTTTGCCAGTAAGGCGCAGATGTTTGAAGGTCTCATTGAGTTCATCGAGCAATCAGTCTTTTCACTGATCAACCAGATTGCAGAACGCGAACGCACGGTCGGCACACCGGAAAGCGCCGGCAACGCTCAGACCGGTAGTCGTCAAGCCGCCAAGGTGGTCGCCATGGTGATGCAGTTTGCGGAAAAAAATCCAGGGATGACGCGGGTTATGGTGGGCGATGCACTGGTGTTTGAAAACGATCGTTTGCAGCAACGGATGAATCAGTTTTTTGACAAGATCGAATCCACTTTCAAACAAAACCTGAGGGGCTCAGTAGATTTGAGCGGTTCGGCGACACCCAGCGTGGACACGCAAATACAAGCGTCTGTCCTCGCCGCATTCCTGGTCGGGCGCCTGCAGCGCTTTGCACGCTCCGGCTTCAAACGCTTGCCCTCTGAGCATCTCGACGCCAGCCTGGCACTGATTCTGTAACACGACCCGGGAAGTGCGGGTAAACCCACACCCAGGCTAGAAAAATCTCTCTAGACTGGCGATCGATTGACGCAGGCACCTAAATTTGCTGCAAAATAGAACGATCGTTCTTTTTTACATTCCATGTCTGTTTCTGCATTACCCGTGAAAGCCTTGCACCCGAGGAGCACACCAAGCTCGCGTGGCGGTGAGCGCGCCCTGCTAAAAGGGCAACAAACCAAGCAAGCCATTGTGGATGCCGCTTTGGGTTTGGCAGCGCAGATTGGGCTGGAAGGCCTTAGCATTGGCGCCCTGGCAGAAGTAACCCAAATGAGCAAGTCGGGCGTGTTTGCGCATTTTGGCTCGCGCGAAGAATTACAGATTTCCGTCATCCGCGAGTACTACGCCCGGTTTTCCGACGAGGTCTTTTTTCCTGCGATGAACGAAGCCCGCGGCTTGCCGCGCGTGCGTGCGCTGTTTGCCAACTGGATGAAGCGCGTCGCTGTTGAAATCCAGTCAGGTTGCATTTTTATCAGTGGCGCTGTTGAGTTTGATGACCGGCCGGGTGCCGTGCGAGATGCGCTGGCCAGTTCTGTCAGGACCTGGCTGGCAGCCATGTACCGCGCGGTGGTGCAGGCCAAAGGAGAGGGTCAACTCAACGCCGACGCCGACGAAGAGCAAATGGCTTTTGAGATTCACGGTCTGATTCTGGCGCTGCATTATGAAGCACGGTTTTTGAAGAATCCCGGCGCCGTCCAGCACGCCAACAAGGGTTTTGAAAACATTCTCGCGCGCTACGGCAAGCCCGCGGCTGCCAAAGTGGCGCGTCAGTCAAAAGCAAATCTAGGTCTTAAGGAGTAATCAACATGCCCACCTATAACCCACCCCTGCGCGACATGCAATTTGTCATGCACGAACTGCTCCAGGTCGTCGACGAGTTCAAGCAAATGCCCCGCTACGCCGACATCGATGTTGATACCATCAATGCGGTGCTGGAAGAAGGTGGCAAGTTTGCCTCTGAAGTCACCTTTCCATTGAATGTTAGCGGTGATTCGGAAGGCTGCACGATTGACCAGACCACCCATGCGGTGACCACACCCAAAGGCTTCAAAGAGGCCTACGCCAAATTTGTCGCGGGTGGTTGGGCTGCGCTGGCTTGTGACCCCGAGTTCGGCGGTCAGGGCCTGCCGCTGGTGGTCAACCAGTGCTTTTATGAAATGCTAAACAGCGCCAACCAGGCCTGGACCATGTACCCCGGCCTCACGCACGGCGCCTATGCCTCCCTGCATACGCATGGCACCGTCGAACAGAAGAAAACCTATTTGCACAAGATGACCAGCGGTGAGTGGACTGGCACCATGTGCCTGACGGAAGCCCATTGCGGTACTGATCTGGGCCTGATGCGAACCAAGGCCGAGCCGCAGGCGGACGGCAGCTATAAGCTCACCGGCAACAAGATTTTCATTAGCGCCGGAGAACAG
>JANXLW010000195.1 GCA_025354965.1 Betaproteobacteria bacterium | reverse complement strand
CCCTACGCCAATGGCCAGATTCACATGGGGCATGCAGTCAACAAGATCCTGAAGGACATGATCGTCAAAGCGCGCCAACTCAAAGGCATGGACGCGGCCTACATTCCCGGTTGGGACTGTCACGGTCTGCCAATCGAAAATGCGATTGAAAAGAAATTTGGCCGCAACCTGCCGCGCGATGACATGCAGGCCAAAAGCCGCGCCTTTGCCACCGAGCAGATCGATCTGCAGCGCGCCGAGTTCAAACGCCTGGGCGTGCTGGGCGACTGGGACCACCCTTACCGGACCATGGATTTCAGCAATGAAGCAGATGAAATCCGGGCCTTCAAGCGCGTCGTGGAACGCGGTTTTGTTTACCGCGGATTGAAACCCGTTTACTGGTGTTTTGACTGCGGATCGAGCCTGGCAGAGTTTGAAATTGAATACGCCGACAAGAAATCGCAAACGCTGGATGTGGGCTTTTTGTGTGCTGAGCCGACCAAACTGGCGGCCGCATTCGGTTTGAACGCGCTGGCCAAAGAAGCCTTCGCCGTCATCTGGACCACCACCGCCTGGACCATTCCCGCCAACCAGGCACTCAACCTGAACCCGGAAATTATCTACGCCCTGGTGGACACCGAGCGCGGCCTGCTACTGCTGGCACAGAGTCTGGTGGACAAGTGTCTGGAACGCTACCAGCTCACCGGTAGCGTGGTCGCAACCAGCATCGGAAAAAATCTCGCCGGCATCAACTTCAAACATCCCTTGGCCCATGTCGACCCGGGTTTTGATCGCTTGAGCCCGGTCTATCTGGCGGACTACGCCACGGCAGACGACGGTACCGGTTTGGTGCATTCTTCACCGGCTTATGGCGTGGAAGATTTCAACAGTTGTGTGGCGCACGGCATGGCCTATGACGACATCCTGAATCCGGTGCAGGGCAATGGTGCGTACGCCAGTGACTTACCCTTGTTTGGCGGGCAACACATCTGGAAAGCGTGTCCGGTCATCATCAACACCTTGCGTGAGGCCGGTCGCCTGTTTGCCACTGCCGACATTGTTCACAGCTACCCGCACTGCTGGCGCCACAAGACACCGGTGATCTACCGCGCGGCAGCCCAGTGGTTCATCCGTATGGATGAAGGCGAAGGGGTGTTCACCAAGGACAAAGCGCCCAAATCCCTGCGCCAACTGGCACTCGACGCGATTGAGCAAACCGCGTTTTACCCCGAGAACGGCAAGACCCGGCTGCGCGACATGATTGCCGGCCGGCCCGACTGGTGTATCAGCCGCCAGCGCAGCTGGGGCGTACCGCTGCCCTTCTTCCTGCACAAAGACAGCGGTGAGTTGCACCCGCGCACCATGGAGATTCTGGACATCGCGGCCAGCATGGTGGAGCTGGGCGGCGTTGAGGCCTGGAGCAAAGCCAGCGCCGAATCCATTCTCGGCTCAGCCGATGCACAGGCCTACACCAAGAGCAGTGACATTCTGGAAGTCTGGTTTGATTCCGGCACCACGCACACCACCGTGCTCAAGGGCTCGCACCCGGGCAGCGGCCACGAAGAAATTGACCCTCAAACCGGTGCGCCGGGTCCCGAGACCGACCTCTATCTGGAAGGCCATGACCAGCACCGCGGCTGGTTTCACTCTTCGCTGTTGACCGCCTGCGCCATGTACGGCCGTGCGCCTTACAAAGGCATTTTAACGCACGGCTTTACGGTCGACAGCAAGGGCCACAAGATGAGCAAGAGCGCCGGCAACGGCGTTGATCCACAGGAAACATCGAAGAAACTCGGTGCCGAAATCATCCGGCTGTGGGTAGCCGCCAGCGACTACTCGGGCGACATTGCCGGTGATGACAAAATTCTGGCGCGCGTGGTGGACACCTACCGGCGCATCCGCAACACGCTCAAGTTTCTGCTCGCCAATATCAGCGACTTTGACCCGGCGCAAGACGCTGTGCCACTAACGCAGATGCTGGAGATTGACCGCTATGCGCTGAGCCGCGCGGCGCAATTGCAGAACGATATTCTGGAACACTACGAGGTGTACGAATTTCACCCGGTGGTGGCCAAGCTGCAGATTTACTGCTCGGAAGACCTCGGCTCGTTTTACCTCGATATTCTGAAAGACCGGCTCTACACCACCGCTCCCAAATCACTGGCGCGACGTAGCGCCCAGACCGCCTTGTGGCATATCACGCAAGCCATGCTGCGCTGGATGGCACCGTTCCTGAGCTTTACCGCAGAAGAAGCGTGGACTGTGCTGGGTGTCGCTGGCAAGACGCCGGCTGGCAGCAAAGAATCCATCTTCATGGACACCTATTGGAAGCTTGACGCCTGGCTTGATGCCGTGGACTCGACAACGAGAAGCAATAGTGAGCTGCTGGTCAAATGGACCCGCATTCGCGAGATCCGCGATGTCGTGAACAAAGACATCGAGATCCTGCGCGCTGACGGCAAAGTAGGCTCGTCACTGCAATCCAAGGTGGCCCTCACTGTTGGCGCAGACGACCACGCAATTCTGTCGAGTCTGGGCACCGATCTGAAATTTGTCTTCATTACCTCCGCTGTTGACTTGATCGCAGGTGACGCATTGTCGACCACGGTCAGCGCCTCCAACGCGGTCAAATGCGAGCGTTGCTGGCACTATCGAGACGACGTCGGCCACGACCCGGACCACCCTGCACTATGCAGCCGCTGCACCAGCAACCTGTTTGGTGACGGCGAAGTCAGAGGGTTTGCCTGATGGCACGCAAATCTTCTTCCAGCGCCAGTGGCCTGCTGCAATGGCTGGGCCTGGCCTTCATCGTGGTACTGGCAGACCAGTTCACCAAAGTGCTGATCGTCGGCTATTTCCAGTTGGGTGACAGCACCCTGGTCACCAGCTTTTTCAACCTGGTGCGTGCCCACAACACCGGTGCCGCATTTTCATTTTTAAACGGCGCGTCGGGCTGGCAACGCTGGTTTTTCACCGCCATCGGTGTGGCGGCAGCAGCGCTGATTTTTTGGTTGCTGCGGTCGCATGCCAGCCAGAGATTATTTTCCTTCGCCCTGGCCTTCATTTTGGGTGGTGCCATTGGCAATGTCATTGACCGCGTGCTCTACGGTTACGTGGTGGACTTTCTTGATTTTCACTGGCACAGCTGGCATTTCCCGGCCTTTAACGTAGCCGACAGCGCGATTACTGTTGGCGCTGCCTGTCTGATTCTCGATGAGCTGCTGCGAGTTCGACGGGCCCGTTGATCGGCAGTCAACACACCGGCTGCATCTTGGCATGAACGTTTTTCTTGGCGGCCATGTGCCTGGTGCACAAAAAACTGCCTGAGATAGGCCCGCACCTCATACTGTCAAATGCCCAGAAATCGGTGCGCACTTATACCTCAAGCTCTGCAGTCGGCATCCTTGGTTAAGGTAGCAGGTTGATTCGCGCGAAAGGTAAAGGACTTGGAATGTGGGGTGGAGCGGCCACTATATTTGAAACTACCGACGTCCTGAATTGGACCAAGCAGAATATTCCAGGCATCCCGAAACAATTGGCACGTTGTTTTGCGTGGCATGTCACTTCAAATCGGGATTAGTAAGGTTAAACGTGTGGCTGCTTTGAAGCATTGTCCCAATGACCATCCAGACCGGATCATGTAGCTACGCCAGGCAGGGGTGGAGCGGATGTTGGGGGCGATTTCAAAAAGCGAAGCGTATGAGCCCCCGGCATCCGCTCCACCTCTCCGACCCAAATATTGATTGAGCCGTTGCAAGCCGCGTCAGTATGGATGTTCAAGGCAATTGCAGCGCGGCCACCAGAATCAAAGCCGCCTCGGTGGTAAATTCATCGCGCTGCAGTTTTGCCATCAGTTCGAGCTTGTCCAGCAAAAGAAACTGCTCAACTTCACCATCCTGATTGACCGGCTGCACGCCATCCGGCACGGTGCAGTGATACCAGTCGGTCTGCTCCACCACATAACCCGCAGCGTCATCAGAGCAGGGCTTGCGCAGGTCAACGCGGCCGCCCCAGCGCACTTGTTCCAAAGCGGTCAAGCGCAGACCGGCTTCTTCCCAGGTCTCACGCTCAAGCGCAGTCTGCACCGTATCCCTGGCCGACACCATGCCGCCCATCAAGGTGTCCCACAGGCCTGGATCATTGGCTTTGCTCAGGGCCCGCTGCTGCAACCAAAACCCACCGTCGCCAGTACGCCCGACCAGGTGCACGGCGCGGGTGGCGACACCCAAAGGCCGAACCACACCGCGCTCGACGGTCGCCAACTGCTGCCCTTGCGCGTCGCACACGGCCAACTGCTCGTTGCGCCACTGCTGTGCCACA
>JANXLW010000091.1 GCA_025354965.1 Betaproteobacteria bacterium | reverse complement strand
TGAGACATCACAGACGAAATTCGACCGCCCGAAAACCTCATCACACAACACCTTGAGGTAATGCGCCTCGTTGTCGTCAATCGTGATCCACAACGAGCCATCGTCGGCCAGCAGGCGCCGGATGATCTCCAGTCGGTCGCGCATCAGCCCCAGCCAGATGGAATGCTCCAGCCCGTCGTCGTAGTGCGTGAAGGCGCTGCCGGTGTTGTACGGCGGGTCGATGAACACACACTTCACCTTGCCCGCAAACTCGGCCTCCAGGGCTTTCAGCGCCAGCAGGTTGTCACCCTTGATCAGCCGGTTATCAAAAATGTCCTTGTCCGTCACCCGCTGCTTGGCGTGGTAACTGCGCGCCGGGTCTTCCAACAAAATGCGCGGCTCCAGCCGCGGTCGCTGGTCTTTGCCGATCCAGGTGAGTTCTAGTTTTTGGTTGGTCATGGCCTTGTATCGCAGGTGTGTGTCACCACCCGGCAGGAGGCCACGCTGGCAGGGGTTGTCCCATCTGCAAAACGAGGTCTCCCACTGTCTTCGTAAGTTTGCGGAATGATCGGTTGCGCTGGTGCGCAAGCGCCATATCAAAAATCGCACTCAGTTTTACTTGATGAATGGTCTCTGCATAAGATGCCCCGCTTGGCATAAACGCTTCCAGGGCTCCCTTGGCGTTACGCTTGGATTCTGGGTTGAGCGGTGCCACAGCCGCATGACCAATGCTGCACTGGCCGCGCAATGATTCAGCCGCTGCTAGAAACCAAGTTTCATACTCGCGGTAAGCAATCACGACATCACACGGTACTTGTCCCGCCGCCTGCTGCGCCCAGACACGTACCTGCATCGCAAGTTCCATCGGACAATCGTCTTCGCCGTCGAACAGCACAAGAACCGAGGCACAGTCGGGCTGCAACAGCGCAAGCCTGACTGCTGCATGAATGTCCGCTTCTCGACGAAATTGAGGCTGGGTGCGACGAATCGGACTACCAACACTGATGCCGAAGCATTGTGCTTGTTCCCATAACAAGCGGCGTAGCAACACGGGCACTGCGCTAACTTCACCATGGCCTTCAACAATCGGATAAAGCTTCACACGGAGTTCTCTGCAAGGTTCTCAAACAGGCTACCACTTCGCAGAGCATCGTCGCTGGCGAACAACTCTTCGGCGTGCAGAGCATTGGAACGTAACAACTCTCCTGCACCCATCAAATGGCTTCGTAGCGCTTCTCGCGTTGCCTCCGATGGCAAGAGCAAATGCGATGCGCCTTCTTGCCAAGAGACGATGCGAAGATTTTCATCAGTCAACCACTTTGCATCCAGCAGATCCGGACTGTGCGTGGTCACCATAACTTGCATGGTCTTGGAGGCCTTGTGAATTAGGTCCAATACTGCACCCAACGCACCGGGATGGATAGTGGCTTCTGGCTCTTCGATCACCAGCATGGACGGGCTCGGCTTCTGGAACAC
>JANXLW010000179.1 GCA_025354965.1 Betaproteobacteria bacterium | reverse complement strand
CTTATCGGCCGGCTTCAAACCGTCCAGTCGCGCTTGCAGCACGCCGGTGAGGGTCTGCGGCACGTGGGAATCGAGCAACCTCTCAGGGTTCACATGCCAACGTTCGGCAGTGCAAACTATGGCGCCCACTTCTATCAACATTTTCACCAGCTCTTCCATGTAGAACGGGTTGCCATCAGCGCCGCTGGTGATTAACTCGCGCAGGATGGACGGTACCTCCGGCAGCTTTTGTAGCAACTCGCTGACCAGCAGGCGGCTCGAACCCTTGTCCAACGGAGCCAGGACAATGCGCTGTTTGTCAACCCCATTGGGCTGGTCAGCGGGCCACTCGTGCTGCGTCGGACGCGTCACCGCCAGAATCAGCAACGGCAGGTCGCAATTGACCTGGCAGAGGTAGTTCAGGAAGTCCAGTGAGCCCTCGTCAGCGTATTGCAGATCATCGAGCAGCAAAAGCAGGGGGGCACCCATCTGCGCGGAAACGCGGCGGAACATTTGTGCCGCCGCGTGGAAGCCTCGGCTTCGGATTTGCTTTCCGTCGTCCTGAATGCCCTGGATATGTTTGCTGTTGGCAAAGTCGATCCCAATCAAATGGCCTAGCAAGTGGACGTGCGCCTGCGCCATCTCCGCACCGTCATCGACCAGGAACAGCGGGGCCAGCCCCTGCTCAATTTTTTGTTTGGCAACTTCCATGCTGTCACTGTCAGCAATTTGCAGGCGCCAGGTCAGAATGTCGCGCAACAATCCGTAAGGCTGACTCAGAGTCAGCGGGTGGGCACGGCCCTGGAAAAAATAAAAACCTTCAGAGCGCGCCTCGGCCCAATTCTCGAACTCATAGAGCAAGCGGCTTTTACCTATACCGGCCTCGGCCACCACAGTCACGACGTTAAGCCTGTTTTCGGTGTAAAGCCTTTTAAAGGCATTCTTCAAAT
Organism: Betaproteobacteria bacterium; assembly: GCA_025354965.1. Lineage (GTDB taxonomy): Bacteria > Pseudomonadota > Gammaproteobacteria > Burkholderiales > Burkholderiaceae_C > Rhodoferax. Next base: position 5,254 of record JANXLW010000179.1, on the reverse strand, counting down.
GTTCGAGTTCAGCGTCGCGCCCGATCATTCGGGTCTCGACACCTTCTATGCCGCGGGTGGCGACCCGGAACGCGCGCGGCTTGCGGCGCTGCACCAGGTAGGTGAGCATCGGAACTTCCACCCCTTTGACCTCGATAGGTGCCTGCGGCAACACGTCGAACACACCTCGCACCTGGCGATAGGTGTCGTGGCTGATACGCAAGGCCCCGGCGGGAGCAGATTGCTCCATGCGCGCCGCAACGTTGACCGTGAAGCCCCGTATGCTGCCCTCGCCATCGACCCCGCCACCCAGTAGCACGGCGCCGGTATGGATCCCGACGCGAACATTGAATCCCGCGTGTCCGTAACACCGCAGCACAAGGTCGCCTTGGCGTCGGCCCTCTTCCAACAACGCCAGACCAGCCAGCACGGCGCGTTCAGCGTCGTCTTCACGCACTTCTTCAGCGCCGAATACCGCCAACAAACTATCGCCCGCATAGTTCAATACTTTGCCCAGATGCGATTCAACGATGGCGGTGCAGCGCGTCAGCGCACCGTCCATGACGGCATGAACATCTTCCGGATCAAGGTGCTGGCTGAGCGTGGTGGACCCAACCGCGTCGAGAAAGAGAACAGTGACCTGTTTGAGCGTTTGAGCCACGTCTGCAGTGGCGCCCGATTCGCTCTGGGCGGCGGCAAGCGCGACCAGCCGGGCACGCAGGGGCTTGAGCGCCGCATCGACCAGTGCAGCACCCAGCACCGCGCGTTGTGCTTCAAGCGTGTTGATGGTGGCTTCGAGTTGTTGTTGTTCTATCGACATCGTGCTGCACAAGCGCATGGACAATGCTGGAGCGCATTCCAAACCGTTGCAAGTATCGCACCGGGAACTGTTTTTGCGGGCGCCATTTTCCTGCGCCGTGTCAATGGCACCACTCAAAGCTGATAGCCGGTTGATGCCTTGAGGCGGATTCGACGTTTGTCAACTCAAAACAGGCTGATACATGGGGGGAAGGAAGCGAGGGCAGTGCTGACCAGGTTCAGTACCTTGAGGTGCCCCAACTCTGACTCGACAGAAACGATGTATGCGCCTTTTGCGTTTCTTTTGATGGGTAACTCGACCCCGGGAATGCCCGCAAGCGCCGCCTCATTAACATTGGCAAGCATGGTTTCATCGCAACCCTGCAACATAAATCGGTGAACGAAAAACATCTGTAGGGTTCTCTCATGGTGCCATTGATGCGAGCCGACAGTTTGAACAAATGGCGTGTCGGCGTCTATCCCCCAAATGGGGGATGAATCCTTTTTTTTTCCTGGCATTTTTACAAAGCACCCGCTTGCTAAAAATAATTTTACTAGGTAAGCTTGTGCGCAAATGCCTGCCCCAGCGATACCAATCCATCGAGCACCCATCGCTTCCGGTGACCTACCGTCCCGACGTCCACGCGGACGTCCGCACAAAACCCAGGGTGAGCGCGACGACGGCAATCGACGCCAGCAGTTGCTGAGCACCGCCGCCCGTTTGTTTCGTCGGCGCGGTTTTGACGCCACCAGCACACGCGACATCGCTGCGGCTGTGGGTATGCACAGCGGCTCACCCTTCTATCACTTCAAAAGCAAGGATGCCTTGCTTTTCGCAGTGATGCAGGAGGGCATGCAGGCGGCCATCAATCGGCAAACCACGGCAATGAAGGAAATTGCCGCCGGTCAGCCTGTGGAGCAGATCCGGCTTTTGATTCGCACCCACTTTGATACGTTGCTGGGGTCCGGAAATGATTTTGTTCCCGTCATGCTTTACGAATACCGTTCATTGGGTAGCTCGCAGCGCGCCTCACTGGCCAAGCTGCAAGTCGCCTATGAATCGGTCTGGACGCCAGTGTTGCTGGCGTTGCACGCCAGCGGACATTTGCGCGCACCGGTGAAGCTCGCGCGGCTGTTGATGCTGGGAGCTTTGAATTGGTCTGTGCAGTGGTTTGATCACAAGAAGAGCGCCACTTTGGATGAATTGACGGACGCCGCGATGACTTTGTTTTTAAAGGAGAACTAATGCGCTACGGTTCTGTATTTGCGAACGGTTTGTTTGCCGCAAAAGTGATGCTGGTAACGGGTGGCGGCTCCGGTATTGGTCGTTGCGTGGCGCATGAGCTGGCAGCATTGGGGGCGCATGTGGTGGTGATTGGACGCAAGATCGAGAAGCTGCAAGCCGTGACTGCTGAAATTGTCGAGGATGGCGGCAGCGCCAGTTTTTTCGTCTGTGATATCCGCCACGAAGATGCGGTCAAGCAGACGATTGCCGCCTTGGTTGCTTGCCTGGGCCGCATCGACGGCTTGGTCAACAATGCTGGCGGCCAGTACATGACGCCGCTGGAAGCCATCAGTGCCAAAGGCTGGGAAGCGGTAATCAACACCAACCTGACAGGTGGTTTTCTGGTGGCGCGCGAGTGTTACCTCCAATGTATGAATAAGTTGGGCGGCAGCATTGTCAACGTCGTTGCCGACATGTGGGGCTCGATGCCAGGCATGGGGCATAGCGGCGCAGCGCGGGCCGGCATGGTAAGTTTCACCGAGACTGCCGCCATCGAGTGGGCCGGTAAGGGCGTGCGCGTGAATGCGGTGGCACCCGGCTATATCGCCTCCAGTGGTATGGATAATTACCCGCCCGAGATGGCCCCCATGCTGCGTGAAATGACCAAGACCGTGCCCCTGGGGCGCTTTGGTACCGAGGCTGAAACATCCGCTGGTATTGTCTTTTTGCTCAGTCCGGCGGCCGCCTTTATCAGCGGCAGTACGCTGCGTATTGATGGCGCGCGGCCACAGGTCCGCATGGGTTGGCCGATGCGGATCGCGTCTGCAGATGCGCAACAGCGTGAAGCCATCAGGCCGTTTCAGGGTTTTCATCGCGCCCGGACAGCGAAAGTTTTTTCTTCCGCCCAACAGTGAGGGATCAGCTATGACACAACACCTTGCAGGGCCAGAGAAGATCGAGTTCGAAGAAGAATTCGTCGCCGGGTTGAAAAAAGTCTTTGAAGAGTTGATTGTTTTCAACCAGGTGCTGGGTCTGAAGATTACCTCCCTTAAGCCCGCCATGGTCAGGGGCCGCATCGACATGAAGCGTGACTTGATTGGTCACTTCAGTTTCAACCGGATTCACGGCGGCGTCATCAGCGCCGGTCTTGATGCAATGGGCGGGTTGGCCGTTATGGCCGCCATTGGTGCGCGCCACATGGACGAGTCCCCCATCCAGCGTTTGCACCGCTTCGGCAAGCTTGGCACAATTGACTTGCGCATCGATTACCTGCGCCCCGGCATTGGGGAGTATTTTGAGTTGCGCGCCGAAGTGATGCGGCTGGGCTCGCGCGTTGCATCCACCCGTATGGAGTTTTTGGGTGCGGACGGCACGCTACTGTCGACCGGCTCCGGCGCTTACATCGTGTCGTAAAGATGGACAGCAAGCTTGCGCCACAGCACTCGGCAAATGGCGCAAGGTCCGGAATCACAAATCCTGCTCTGACAACCCGCTGCACTGCCCACATGGGACAATGCAGCCCATGTATTTATTGTTTGAAGAAGCCGGAAAATTCATGGTCGGTCGGGTGCTGTCAGAAACAGAATCCTCGGCCCAGATCGAGCTTGACAGCGGCAAGCGGGTCAAGGTCAAAGCCGCCAATATCCTGCTGAAGTTTGAAAAGCCTTCGCCGGCGCAGTTGCTTGACAACGCCCACGCCATCAGCCAAAGCATTGAACTGGAGTTGGCCTGGGAGTTTTCACCGGATGAAGAGTTTGGTTTCGCCGATTTGGCGCGCGAGTATTTCAGCAGTAACTCCGCCAAAGAAGCGACGCTGGAGCAGCAGGCTGGCACCCTGCTGCGGTTGTTTGAGGCGCCGCATTACTTTCGCCGTGCCGGCAAGGGACGCTTTCGCAAAGCCCCGGCTGACGTCATTGCGCAAGCCCTGGCGGCAATCGAAAAGAAGAAACAGATCGCGCTCCAGACCGAGCAGTGGGCCAGCGATCTGAGCCAGGGAAGTTGCCCGCAAGCGATCCGCGACCAGCTGTACAAAATACTGTTCAAGCCAGACAAAAACGCGCCCGAGTACAAGGCTGTGGTTGATGCTTCGCGCGCGACGCACCTGGGGCCGCTGGACTTGCTGATCAAAGCCGGGGCCATTGACTCGCCCTACCAGTTTCACTGGAAGCGATTTTTGCTGGAGAATTTTCCCAAAGGCACAGGTTTCCCGAAACTGCAAGCTCCGCTCATCCGCGACGAACTGCCTTTGTCCACAGCACGGGCATTTTCAATTGATGACTCGGCCACCACCGAGATTGACGATGCACTGTCGGTGCAAGGTCTGGGCACTGGAGAGGTATTGCTGGGCATTCACATTGCGGCACCAGGTCTGGCGATATTGCCCGGCAGCCCGATTGACGTGACTGGTCGCAATCGTCTGTCCACCGTCTACATGCCAGGCTACAAGATCACCATGCTGCCCGACGATGTGGTGCAAAGCTATACCTTGCAGGAAGGGCGCGACTGCCCGGCCGTCTCTTTGTATGTCACGCTGGATGAAACGACGCTGGAGATCAGGCGCAGCGAGACCCGGCTGGAACGGGTTCATATCAGTGCCAACCTGCGGCATGACCAGCTCGATGCCATCGTCACCACGGAATGGCTGGAAGACCCCGCTTTTTCACATCAAGGCGATCCCGATTCCTTGCTGAACAAGCGCGAGTCACTGTCATTTTTATATCGTCTGGCGAAGCACCTGAAGTGCGGGCGCGAACTGGTGCGCGGCAAGCCCGAGACCTTCAACCGGCCGGATTACAACTTCAAATTAATCGGCAATCAGGGCGCCGAGCCGGACGGCACTGAACTGGTGCAAATCAGCATTCGCCAGCGCGGCGCACCACTTGACCTGATTGTTTCCGAAGCCATGATTCTGGCCAACAGCAGCTGGGGCAGTTGGATGGCCGAGCTCGGCGTACCCGCCATTTACCGCAGTCAGGCGTCGATGTTGCCGGGCGTGAAGGTACGGATGGGAACCAAGTCCCTGCCGCACGCCGGCATTGGCGTCAAAAGCTATGCCTGGAGCACATCGCCGCTGCGCCGATACACCGATCTGGTGAACCAGTGGCAAATTATCGCGTGTGCGCGCCATGGCAAAACAGCTGCCCTGGCAGCGCCGTTCAAAGCCAAGGATGCCGACCTGTTTTCGATCATTTCCAGCTTTGACTCTGCCTATTTTGCTTACAACAGTTACCAGGGTGCAATGGAACGCTTCTG
>JANXLW010000167.1 GCA_025354965.1 Betaproteobacteria bacterium | reverse complement strand
ATCTGCAGCACAAACGGAACCGTGCGCAGGTTGCGCGCCTCATTGAAGGCCGGGATCACGCAGGAGATGGATGGAGACTGGGTAGGGCGGGGCATCATGGCAGCATCATGCCAAAAGAAAACCCCGTCGGGCAAAACCGGCGGGGTTTTTTTCAAAAAGCAGCTTGTTCGCTTATTTGCTCAGACAGTCTTTCATGAACGCTTTGCGCTCGGCACCGGCGAGCTTCTTCTCGCCAGCGTCCTTGTTGCAGGCTTTCATCTTCTCTTGCTGCGTCGGTTTTTTTGCCGCAGTGGAGGCCGCGGCCGCGGGGGCAGCTGCCGTGCCGGCGGGTTTGGCGCTCAGGCAGTCTTTCATGAACGCTTTGCGCTCATCGCCCTTTTTACCGGCCGCATCCTTGTTGCATTGGCCCATCTTGTTTTGCTGTGGGGTTTTGGCAGCGGCGCCTGCGGCGGGAGCATCAGCCGCCTGGGCAGCGCCCAGAGAAATAGACAGACCCATGGCCAGCAGTGTCAAAAGTTTCTTCATAGTGTTTCCTTGAAAAAGGGGTTGGAGGGGAATCCCATGCTGGATTCCAGCACATAACGTTCCAACCGGAAAACCTGATGACACGGATTGAAGACAAAATTTGCATGATGTGGTTCAGGGTACTATCGACGCCCCTCGTAAAATCCGTTCATGCTGTCCGTAAAAATTGAATTGCTCGAAGCTTTGACGCAAGCCTTGGAAAAACTCCTTCCCGGCGGCGCTGCCAAAGCCGCGTTTGAGTCGCCCAAGGTCGCCGCCCATGGCGACCTGGCCACTACGGCGGCCATGCAATTGGCCAAGCCGCTCAAGCAGAACCCACGTCAGCTGGCTGAACACCTGCGAGCTGAACTGCTGGCTAGTGCACCGTTTCAGCGCTGGGTTGACGCCGTTGACATTGCCGGCCCCGGTTTCATCAATATCAAACTCAAGCCGCAGGCCAAGCAGCAAATTGTGCGCGAGGTGTTGTCGCAAGCCGGGCAGTTTGGCAACCAAGCCGCGAGCGGGCGACGCCTGATGGTGGAGTTCGTGTCGGCCAATCCGACCGGCCCTTTGCACTTGGGGCACGCCCGGCAGGCAGCGCTGGGCGATGCCATCTGTTCGCTGTTTCAGACCCAGGGCTGGCAGGTTTTTCGGGAGTTCTATTACAACGACGCCGGGGTGCAAATTGCCACGCTGGCGCAGTGCACCCAGTTGCGTGCCAAAGGTGTTCACCCCGGTGACGCCGGGTGGCCCGAGTCGGCTTACAACGGCGATTACATTGCGGAAATTGCCGCCGATTTTCTGGCCGGCAAGACGGTCAAGGCGGATGACCGGGAGGTTACTGCCAGCGGTAACACGGACGATCTCGATGCGGTGCGGGAGTTTGCCGTGGCCTATCTGCGCCACGAGCAGGATCTGGACCTGCAAGCCTTCGCCGTCAAGTTTGACAATTATTATCTGGAGTCCAGCTTGTACACCAGCGGGCGGGTCGAGGCGGCGGTGAAGTCCATGCAGGCCTCGGGCAAGACCTATGAACACGACGGCGCACTGTGGCTCAAGTCAACCGACTATGGTGACGACAAGGACCGCGTCATGCGCAAGGGTGATGGCACCTACACCTACTTTGTGCCGGATGTGGCTTACCACATCAGCAAGTGGGAGCGCGGCTTCGGGAAGGTAGTCAACATCCAGGGCACCGATCATCATGGCACCATCGCCCGTGTGCGGGCCGGCTTGCAGGCTGCCAACGTGGGCATTCCGCCGGGTTACCCGGACTACGTGTTACACACCATGGTGCGCGTGGTGCGGGGTGGTGAAGAGGTCAAAATCTCCAAGCGTGCCGGCAGCTATGTGACGCTGCGCGATTTGATTGAGTGGACATCGAAGGACGCTGTGCGTTTTTTCCTGCTGAGTCGCAAGCCCGATACCGAATACACATTTGACGTCGACCTGGCGATTGCCAAAAACAACGACAACCCGGTCTACTACGTGCAATACGCCCATGCCCGCATCTGCTCGGTGCTGGCAGCATGGCGCGAAAAAGAGGGTGGCGACGCAGCGACGTTGGGTCAAGCCGAGCTGGCGCCATTGCAAAGCCCGCAAGCGCTGGCGCTCATGTTGCTGCTGGCCCGCTACCCCGAGATGCTGAGCGCCGCTGCGCAAGACTTTGCGCCGCATGATGTTACTTTCTATCTGCGCGAACTGGCTGCCTGCTACCACAGCTATTACGACGCCGAACGCATACTGGTGGACGACCCCATCGTGAAACGGGCTCGATTGGCCCTGGTCGCGGCCACCGCACAGGTGTTGCAAAATGGTCTGACGGTGCTGGGTGTGAGTGCCCCGCAAAAAATGTAAATCAATAAAGAGGTCAATGCATGAAACAGCAACGCGGTGGAACCATTTTGGGGTTCATCATTGGGGTGGTAGTGGGTCTGGCGGTAGCGCTTGGAGTCGCCGTTTACGTCACCAAATTCCCCATCCTGTTTGTTAACAAGGGGCAAAGTCGCAGCGCCGACCAGGATGCTGCCGAGACCAAAAGGAACAAGGATTGGGATCCGAACGCGCCCTTGTATGGGAAAAATCCCGCCAAACCTGCTGTTCCGGCGCAGCCCGCGAGCGGGCCTTCTGCTTCAAGTGCTGGCACTGTCGCTAGTGGCAAGGCTGAACTCAAACCGGCTGTGACCGCTGATCCGCTGGGGGACCTGGCCAAGGCGCGCGCTGCCACTGCGGCAGTGGAGCCGTTTATCTTTTTTGTCCAGGCCGGTGCCTTTCGCACACCGGAAGACGCGGAAAGCCAGCGTGCCAAGTTGTCACTTAGTGGCGTCGAGGCCAAAGTATCAGAGCGCGATCAATCGGGACGAACGGTATTTCGGGTACGCGTCGGTCCTTTCGATACCAAAGATGACGCCGACAAAATCAAGGAGAAACTCGATGCCACCGGTGTCGAGACAGCGCTGGTGCGGGTGCAGCGATAAGTCGATGCCACTGGATTTGACAAGAACTTTTGCAGTTGCCCTGGTCTGACCGATTTAACTGGAGTGTTTGAAGATGAAACGTCGTGATTTTTCTTTGGCCTGTGGCGCTGTGGTTGCTGGCGCTGCATTGATTCAGCCCCCGGCACTGGCCCAGGGCAAACCGCCTGAATCCGGCGTAGATTACGTGGTTCTTGAAAAACCTGCGGCAGTGGAGGCGCCGGTCGGGAAGATCGAAGTGATCGAGTTCTTTTGGTATAGCTGCCCGCACTGCAATGTATTTGAACCGACATTCGACGCCTGGAGTAGAAGGGTACCCAAAGATGTGTTGGTACGACGGGTTCCGATCGCTTTTCAAAGTGATTTTGTGCCGCAGCAGCGCTTGTTTTACGCGCTGGAGGCAATGGGCTTGGTGGACAAACTGCATCGCAAGGTGTTTGCCGCCATTCACGTGGAAAAGCAGAGGCTTGACCGCCCTGACGTGATTGCGGATTGGGTTGCCAAACAAGGCGTCGACAAAGCCAAGTTTCTGGAGCAATTCAACTCATTCTCGGCCGCCACCAAGGCGACGCGCGCCGCCGGTCTGCAAAACGCCTACAGGATTGAAGGCGTTCCAGCACTGGGTGTGGCGGGGCGCTTCTACACTGACGGTACGCTGGCCAAAAGTATGGAGCGTGCGCTGCAGGTGGTTGAATTTCTGACGGCCAGCGTCCGAAATGGGCGTTGATTGCAGCGCCCGATGAGCTAATATATTTCCTCTATTGCGTTGCGTCGGTGCTAGACGCGACTGGTGCTCGCTACAATCAAAAGGCAAGATATCGGAGCAAGATTCGTGCCTTTATGAAATCATCCAAATCCCCTTTGTTTTTGATCGCGGCCCTGGTCTTTTTCACCGGCTTGGCCAGCGCAGAAAAAGCCGACCGCAGCAAGCCCATGAATGTGGAGGCCGATGCTTTGCGCTATGACGACGTGAAGCAGACCAGTGTTTTTACCGGACACGTTGTTTTGACCAAAGGCAGCATTCTCATCCGCGGTGAAAAGATAGAGGTGCGCCAAGACCCACAAGGTTTCCAGTTTGGCGTGGTCGTCGCAGCGCCTGGCAAGCTGGCGTTTTTCCGGCAAAAACGTGAAGGCCTGGACGAGTTCATCGAGGGCGAGGCCGAAACCATTGAATATGACGGGCGCGCCGACGCTGTCAAGTTTGTCAAAAATGCCCAATTGCGCCGTTATCTGGGTGCCACGATGAACGACGAGTTCACCGGCCAGATGATTGTTTACAACAGTGCAACAGACATGTTCAGCATTGATGGAGCGCTTGCCGCGGCCAGTTCAGTGGCACCGGCCGGGCGCGTCCGGGCCATGTTGACGCCCAAGGCGGCCGCCTCTGCCCCCCCGTCGGTCGGCGCCAGTTCTGCTGGCCCGGCACTTCGCAGCACGACAACGCTGGGCGGAGAGAAAAAGTGACGCAAGAGGTGCTTGCCGGTGAGGTCACTTCAAGGGCTGACGTCGAAAGCTGTGACAGCCGACTTGAAGTAAGTCACTTGCAGAAGTTTTATGGTGGCCGCAAGGCGGTCAAGGATGTTTCACTGACAGTTTGCAAGGGCGAAGTGGTTGGACTTCTGGGACCCAATGGCGCGGGTAAAACGACCTCGTTTTACATGATCGTGGGCTTGGTGCATGCCAGCGCCGGAGATATCACCATTGACGGCCAGTCCATTGCGCACATGCCGATCCATCGACGGGCGCGACTCGGTCTGAGCTACCTGCCGCAGGAAGCCTCCATTTTTCGCAAACTCAATGTTGAAGAGAATGTGCGGGCTGTGCTGGAATTGCAACGTGACGAGACTGGTAAACCATTGGCCAAGACCGAAATCGAAATGCGCTTGACCGCCTTGCTGCAGGACCTGCGGGTGGAGCATTTGCGGCAAACGTCGGCGTTAGCCTTGTCTGGGGGTGAGCGCCGGCGTGTCGAGATTGCGCGCGCGCTGGCCACCCAACCCCGTTTCATTTTGCTGGACGAACCATTTGCCGGCATCGACCCGATTGCCGTGATCGAGATTCAGCGCATCATCAGCTTTTTGAAGAACCGCGGTATCGGGGTGCTGATCACCGACCACAACGTGCGTGAAACTCTGGGTATCTGTGATCACGCCTACATCATCAGCGATGGCAGCGTGTTGGCACAAGGCACCCCGTCCGAGATCGTCAACGACGCCAACGTGCGCCGCGTCTATCTTGGTGAACACTTCAAAATGTAGGTATATGGCCCCCACGCTTGTCACTACGTGTACTGCGCTGCCCCCCGAGGGGGCGCGGCCTTGCTTGGGGCGGCCCGGCGCGGCGGCCTGACATGAAACAAGGGCTTTCACTTCGGGTTTCACAACATCTTGCACTGACGCCTCAGTTGCAGCAATCGATCCGCCTGCTGCAACTCTCCACGCTCGAGCTGAGCCAGGAGGTTGACCAAATGCTGGATGACAACCCGTTTCTCGAGCTTGGCGAAGAGCAGGCGCCGCGCGAGGAGTTTGGGCTGGCGCAGTCTGATACGCCGGTTCAACGGGATGACATGGAGGCTGAGTTTGCTGGCGGTTCAGCGACAGACCGTTCAACCCCCACCGGGGTGGCGGTTGACAATGACACCGACCTCGCGCCGCTGTCGGCGGACGATGGACAGAGCTGGGACGGCGACGGCAGCCTGCCGATGTCGCCGGACGACAGCGAATGGGGTGGCGAGGCGCGGGCCCACAGCAACAACCTGAATGGCAATGACGATGCCGACGTCACCGAACTGGCGCGAACGCATCAGTCGTTGCAAAGCCATTTGCACAGCCAGGCACTGGCCTTGCGCCTGGGCCCCGAAGACCGCGCTGCACTGCAATTTCTGATTGAATCCCTCAATGATGACGGTTATCTGGAAGACACGCTTGTCTCTTTGGCACAGGGACTGGCGGGGGATGATGCCGAGCAGCTTGAACAACTGGTGCATCACTTCACGGTCGCTTTGTCCCTGCTGCAAAGCATGGAGCCGGTGGGTGTTGGTGCGCGTGATCTGGCTGAATGCCTGACCTTGCAGTTGCGGGTTCTGTTGCAACGCGGGGCATCAGACGCCGCGTACCAGCAAGCGCAGTTGGCAGTAAAGGTTGCGCTGCGCATATGTGCCCACCCGATTGATCTGCTGGCCCGGCGCGATGTCAAGCGTCTGGTGCAATTGTGCGGAGCGTCAGACGCCAGCGTGCGCGAGGCTATCGCTCTTATCGCCCGGCTGGAGCCCAAACCGGGACGACGTTTTGTGGATGTGGAACGCAACATCGTAGTGCCCGACGTGCTGGTGGTCAAAACGACGAAAGGCGGACAGACCCGATTTCAGGTGCGACTCAATCACGACGTCATGCCGCGCCTGCGGGTGCATGATATCTACGCCAATGCGCTCAAGCTGCACAAAGGCGGTGGCAGCGATGCGTCAAACTACGCCGCGCTGCAGCAGCGCCTGCAGGAAGCGCGCTGGTTTATCAAGAACATTCAGCAGCGCTTCGACACCATTTTGCGCGTCAGCTCGGCCATCGTCGAGCGGCAAAAAAACTTCTTCACCCACGGCGCGCTGGCCATGCGCCCGCTGGTGCTGCGTGAAATTGCCGACGAGTTGGGTCTGCACGAATCCACCATCAGCCGCGTTACCACCGCCAAATACATGGCTACACCGTTTGGCACCTTTGAGCTTAAATATTTCTTTGGCTCCGGTCTGGGGACCGACTCCGGAGGCAATGCATCGAGCACCGCGGTGCGGGCCTTGATCGAGCAATTCATCGGCGCCGAAAGCAAGAAGAAGCCGCTTAGCGACAGCCAGCTCTCCGAGATGCTGAAGGAGCAAGGCATCGAGTGCGCCCGCCGCACCGTGGCGAAATACCGGGAAGGACTGCGCATTGCCACCGCGTCCTTGCGAAAGGCCTTGTGAACCAGCTTCAACTCTTCTTGCCCTGCGCCGCTGGCGTCGAGGACTATCTGGCTACCGAGGTGCAGCGCATCACCAAGCTGGCGCCTGGCGACGTGCTCAAACAGCGCGGTGGGGTGGCGCTGCGCTCATCCTGGCGTGATGCCATGCTGCTCAACCTGCACAGCCGCCTGGCGCAGCGCGTGCTGGTATTGCTTTCTTACACCGGGTACCGCAACGAGCAGGATTTGTACCGCGCTGCCAGCGAAGTGGCGTGGGAAATCTGGTTCACGCCGCGCGAGAGCATCAAGGTGGAAGTCACAGCCCAGCACAGTCCGCTGACGTCGCTGAACTTTGCCGCACTGAAAATCAAAGACGCGGTGTGCGACCGCTTCCGGGTCAAGGCCAATGGTGTGCGCCCCGACGTCAACACCCAGTGGCCCGACGTGCGCATCTACACCCACCTGAGCACCGACAGTTGCTCACTCTACATCGACACCTCGGGCGAGCCGCTGTTCAAGCGCGGCTGGCGCGAAGACAAAGGCGAAGCGCCGCTGAAGGAAACACTGGCTGCTGCCATGCTGGCCGCCAGTGGCTGGGCCGATGGCGTTGATGATTTGTTGCCGCTCTATGACCCGTGTTGCGGTAGCGGCACGATTGCCATCGAGGCAGCCCAGATCGCCTGCAACATCGCACCCGGTTCACTGCGCCGCTTTGCCTTTGAAAAATATTTACCCTATCAGAAACACGTCTGGGATGCCATCAAAAAAGAGGCACAAGAGGCCGAGGTGACAAGATCGCCGGATCAAAAGCCCATCATTTTTGGCAGTGACGTAGCGCACCGCATGGTCGACTTTGCGCAGCGCAATGCCCAGCGCGCGGGCGTAGCGGATGTGATCGAGTTTCGCGGTGGCGACGCCTTGCAACGCATGCCACCGGTCGAGACGCCGGCGGTCATGCTGCTCAATCCGCCCTATGGTGAGCGCATTGAAGTCGCTGGCGTTGCGGCTGGCGCACAGGCGGGGCGCTTTGGCGCGCGGGAGCTGGCTCAAACCGAAGATGGCGGCGAGTTTTTCAACCAGCTCAGTGCCCACTGGAAGAAAAATTACCCCGGCTGGACCGCCTGGGTGCTGACGCCGGACCTCAAGCTGCCCAGCAAAATGCGCCTCAAGGAATCGCGTCGGGTACCGATGTGGAACGGCCCCATCGAGTGCCGCATGTTCCGTTTTGACATGGTGAAGGGCTCAGCCCGATTGCGATGATTGTTCTTGACACCAACATTGTGCTCGACCTGCTGTTGTTCAATGACCCCGGCACGCAAGCGCTCAAGCTCGCGCTGAACTCAAGACAGATCCAGTGGCTGGCCACACCCGCCATGCGCGACGAGCTGGTGCGGGTGCTGGCCTATCCCAGGATCATGGCGCGTCTGGCCTCCTACCAGCTGGATGCGCAACAAGTACTGGCGCAGTTCGATGGTCAGGCACGCTTGGTAGAAGCGGCAGCCAAGGCCAGCGTCACCTGTCGCGACCCGGATGACCAGAAATTCATTGATCTGGCAGTGGCCCACAAAACCACGCTGCTAAGCAAAGACCGCGCCGTACTGTGCATGAAAAAGCGGCTTTCAATTCTTGGGGTACGGGCACAAATGGCGATGAACCTCGCACCATGAATCAAAACTTGGATTCCTTGCCAGAACTCACACCGGTGCCTTTGGGCCCGGACCAGTTCGACGAAATTGACGCCATCCTGGACGAACTTCGTACCCGCTACGACGAGACGCCGCAGTGGGAATTTTGCGAAGGCTTCATGGCGGCGCTGATCTGTTGCCGCCGCCCCATCATGCCCTTGGAGTACCTGCCGGTGTTGCTGGCGATCGGACCGGGTGGCGAGAAGGATGAGGGGTCGTTTGCCGATGACGCCCAGCAACAGCGCTTTATCGAACTCTGGACGCGGCGCTGGAATGAAGTGGCACAAGCCCTCGATACCGAAGTCGATTCGCTGGACGACGAGTCCGCCTACCAGCCCGAGGTGATGGATGTGCGAGGCGCCATTGCGGCCTTGCCCGAGGACCAGCGTGTCGCTGTGCCTGACGAGGATCTGCCCGCATTCGCGCAGGTCTGGGCCCTGGGGTTCATGTTTGCCGTTGAGGCCTGGCCCGAAGAGTGGGCGCCACCGCGCGACAAGCAAGCTGTCAAATGGCTGGACCGTGCGTTGCAAGCCATCATCGCCGTGACGGAAGATGATGGTGCTGCCCCGACGCTGTCGATCTTTGCTGAAGACGGTCCACCCAGCCTCAGCGTAAACCGTCTGAATGCATTTGCCGACGCCATCTGGGCGGTTTACGACCTGCGCCAACTGTGGCGCAATTTCGGTCCGCGCGTGCAAACCGTGCACAAAGCGGCGACGCCTGCGCGCAACGACCCTTGTTCTTGCGGTAGCGGCAAGAAATACAAAAAGTGCTGCGGCGCTTGAGATCCATTGGCTACTCAGGTGCATGTCGCAACCCGGTTCCTTTTTTCATGTAAATCCTTTTAAGGAATTTTTCAATGGGTACTGATCCGCTTCCTCTCGATGCAGAAATAATTCTTGCACTGTCTGGTGTCACAACGGCTACGCTGACCACTGTGTTGTTGAAGCAAGGGTTGCGCAACGTATGGCTGCGGGGCGCCAAACCTTTGCAGCCGGGGCAGCCGCGTCAGGTCGGCCGGGCATTCACCTTGCGCTTTGTGCCAGCGCGAGAAGACCTGGCTACGCCAGCATCCTGGGCGGCGCCGATTTCCACGCGCGCGGCCATTGAGGCCATGCCCAGCGGCTGTATCGCGGTGGTCGACGCCATGGGTGTTGTCGATGCTGGCATCTTTGGCGATATTTTGTGTGCCCGCATGAAGAAACGTGGTGTTGCTGCGCTGGTCACCGACGGTGTGGTCCGTGATGTCGATGGTGTTGTGGGGACCAAGCTACCGGTGTGGTGCCAGGGCGTTGCGGCGCCGGCCTCGGTGGCCGGGCTCACCTTTGTCAGCTGGCAGGAACCCATCGGCTGCGGTGGTGTGGCGGTGTTTCCAAACGACATTGTGGTTGCCGATTCGGACGGCGCGGTTTTAATTCCCGCGGCATTGCTGGGCGATGTGGTTGCCACAGCCGTGGAGCAGGAGCGGCTGGAAGGCTGGATCATGACCCAGGTCGAGGCCGGCATACCGCTGCCCGGACTCTACCCACCGAACGACGAAAACAAGGCCAGGTACGAGGCCTGGGCGCAAACCGTGCGCTGACCTTGGCACTGTGGCGTGGCGCAGTCAGGGTTTGATGGCGAGAAATTTTTGCAGACTGGCACCCGCCTGCATGCGCACCTTGGCTTGCAAAAATGGCGTCCAGCCCAGCAACAGGCCGGGGGTACCGAGAGCCTGACGCGACCAGCGCCAAAAGTTGAAGCGGTCACGGTGTGTGGCAATCAGACCGTCCGGCTTGAAAGTGAACTCAGCGTCGATGATGTTGTGCACCAGGCGGCCGGTGGCGCTGAAGCGGTAATGCGCCACCCAGTGGGCGCGGCCGCTTGTGGCATCGGCATGAATATCGCTGAATCCGAGCTTCCAGGCATCGCGCCCTTTAACCTGCGTGGCGGCGCACAGCATGCGCCACATGCCACCGACCTCAACACGACCGCGCAGTGAAAACACCGGATCGTTGAAGACGGTATCTTCGGCGTAGCAGCTGGCCATGGTGTCGGCATCCAGCGTGGCAAACGCCGTGTAGAACCGGCTCAGGGTTTGTTCGTTGCTGTTCATGCCGACAGGTTAATACAAATTTTCAAATCACGTGCGGCAGCGCTTCCGCCAGAAAGTCAAATACCGCGCGAATGCGCTGGCTGCTGCGAATTTCGCGGTGCACCGCCAGCCACATGGGCAATGGCGGAATTTTCAGCAGGCCCGGCAGTACGCGCACCACATCAGGGTCGCTGCGTGCCATGTAATCGGCACAAAAACCGATGCCCAGGCCAGCGCGTACTGCCTGCCACTGCACAATGAAATCATCGCTGCGCAAGGCAAAGGCGTCGCGCGTTACCGGGTAACCCATGGCCGCAAAGCCCTGCAGAATAGCCGGGTCGGCGTCGCTGCCAATCAGTTCGTGCGCCAGCAAATCGGTCGCCTTGCGCAAGGAACCGCAGCGCGCCAGGTAACTGCGGTGGGCGTAGGCGCCCAAGCCAACCTCACCAATTTTTTTGGCGATCAGCGAAGACTGATCGGGTCGCACCATGCGCACCGCAATATCGGCCTCACGGCGCAGCAGGTTGCTGACCTGGTTGCTGGATACCAACTCGACCGCAATGCCGGGCAGGCTCTGGCGCATGGTTGCCAACAGCGGCGGCAGCAAGGTGACCGCCACTGGCACGCTGGCCGTGATGCGCACGGTACCGTTGGTTTGTGTTTGCACGCCAGACAGTGTGCGCTCCAGCAGCAGGGCGCCAGCCTCCATGCCACGCGCAGCTTCAGCCAGTTGCAGCGCTGTAGCCGTGGGCACCAGGCCGCGCCCGGTACGCTCGAACAGCACCACGCCCAGCTGACTCTCCAGTTCGGCAATATGGCGGCCAAGGGTCGGCTGGCTCATTTTCAGATGTCTGGCGGCACCGAGCAGACTGCCGTGGTCCAGCACCGCCAGGAACGAGCGCACCAGACCCCAGTCAAAACCGTGTTGCAGGGTGGTATTCATAAATGCATCTCTGGTATGGCTATTTATGCAATTGTGCTGGAAGTCACTTGATTTCACAATTAGTCCATTCGCCAGTTCTGGCCTCAACCGATGAAGGAAAAATCATGCAATCTACAGTTCTCATTTTGGGCGCACGCGGCCGATTTGGCCTGGCCACCGCCCGTGCCTTCTGTGATGCCGGTTGGCGCGTGCTGGGGCAAGTGCGCCCCGGTGCCGATCTGCAGGCGGACCCGCGCATCGAGTGGCTGGGCACCGATTTGCACGACACCCTGGGGCTGGCAGCAGCAGCGCAAGGTGCTGCGGTGGTGGTGCATGCGCTCAACCCGGCCTACACCCACAAAGCCTGGCGCGCCCAAGTGGCACCCATGATGGATGCCGCAATCGCCGTCACGCGCGCGCTGAATGCCACCCTGATGTTGCCCGGCAATGTCTATAACTTTGGTGCCGCCATGCCCTCCGTGTTGCGGGAAAGCACGCCCCAGGTAGCGCAAACGGTCAAGGGCAAAATTCGCGTCGCCCTGGAGGCACAACTGCAGCGCTCCGGCGTGCGCGGCGTGGTCATCCGCGCCGGGGATTTCTTTGGCAGTGGCCGTGGCACCTGGTTTGATCAGGTCATTGTGAAAGACATTCAGAAGGGCAAGTTCAGCTACCCTGGCCAGCGCGAGGTAGCGACTGCCTGGGCCTATTTGCCGGACCTGGCACGTACCTTTGTCGCAGTGGCACAGCGGCGCGCGCAATTGAGCGCGTTTGAGGTTTTCCACTTCAAAGGCCACAGCATCACCGGCCAGCAATGGCTGGACGCGCTGGACCCGATCGCAAGAGCGCAAGGCTGGGTCAAGCCGGAGGGTCATGTGCGCTTCAGTCGCTTACCCTGGCCGCTGATGCGAATCGGCGCCCTCTTTGTGCCTACTTTTACGGCGTTGGTGGAAATGCGTTATTTGTGGGAAACCCCGCACGCGCTGGCCAATGAAAAGCTCACCGCCTTGATTGGGGCGGAGCCGCACACGCCACTGTCGCTTGCCGCACAGACCGCGCTCTCCGATCTGGGTTTGATGGCAGCGTCGGTTCAAGGCGGTCATGGCTTGACCAAGGCCGCCTGACATCGTGTTGACCGAAGATAAACCTCATGCAACGTCGCAATTTCATTCGTATCGCCAGTGGCGGCAGTGTCGCCGCTGCACTGGCGGTCACGGCGTTGACCGGCTGCAGTGCCAGCATGCTGGCTGAGGCCTGGCGCATCGAACTGACAACGCCACGCACCGTGATGGAGTCTTACGATGTGCTGCGCGTTGGTGCCAGCGAGATTGCGGCGCCCCGCGACGGTCTCACGCTGCTCGATCCCATGGTCGTGGTGCTGAACCGTGTCGGCCTGTTCGACCGCAGCAGGGCGCCAGACCCGGACGACTACGCCACCACCCGCCAGATCAAGGACTTCGGCAGGAAGCTGGTTTCCACGCCGGGCTTTTGGTGGCTGGTGAGCGAAGGCAACCAGCGTGCCACACAGATCAACGCCGGCCGGGCTTATGTGCGTGTGCAACTGGCGGTC
>JANXLW010000094.1 GCA_025354965.1 Betaproteobacteria bacterium | reverse complement strand
GCTGGCTCTGCAAAGCCATTCGGTTTGGCAAAACCAGCCATGGGCAACGGCGGCAAGGTATTTGTGCCGCGTGACGCTAAAAAGCGGCCTACCCGCAGCGCTTGATACCCTGAAAACAGGATTTGAGCCAGGTGCCTTCATTGGCACCTGAACCCTTCAACATCATCGGCCCGCCCCAAGACACTGTCGAGGGCCGTTGGGCTTTGGTGGACAATCGCGCCATGAGGCCCCGGCATGTCATTGACCCCTTCGTCGGCTGATCCCGAACTGATGTTCGGGTCTGCGCCCAATTTGCTTTGGCTTGACGACGACAGCCCGCTCAAAACCTTGTTTGCCACTTGGCGCGCCCAGGCCGTGCATGGTTTGCGGGCGAACGTCCGGGGGCTCGCCAGAACTGCTGGCGCAATGCGCCGCCCCGCCGCCGGCGATCAAGCGCACCCAAAAAAAGCGTGCACCTGTTTCGGGCTGCGAGCCAGGATGAACTAATGGCCAGGCAGGTCTAAAATTTCCTTGATTTTTAAAGGCAGCCCATGGCAAAACCCAATTCACAATGGCTTGATGGCATGTACAACAACCGCTTGCGGGTGGCCGATTTTGACGCCCACTTGAAGCGCTGGAACGACGGGGCCCAGGCCGCCATTGCCAGCGGGGGGCATCGCCTCAACCTGCCCTACGGCGACACCGCAGCCGAAACACTGGACATTTTTTTTGCAGCCGATGGTGCCGAACCCGCAGGCGCTGCAGTCGGCGCGCCCGTGCTGGTTTTCCTGCATGGCGGTTACTGGCGCTCCTTAGACAAGGCGGATTTTTCTTTTATTGGCCCGGCCTTTGCCGCCGAAGGGGCTTGCGTCGTGATCCCCAACTATGCTTTGTGCCCAGGCACGCCGGACTGCCCTGTCACCATCCCCGACATCGCGCTGCAAATGGTCAGGGCGCTGGCCTGGATTTATCGGCATATTGCAGAATATGGCGGCGACGCACGTCGCATCACGGTGGTCGGCCACTCGGCCGGCGGGCATCTGGCCGGCATGCTCGCGGCTTGCCACTGGAGGA
>JANXLW010000078.1 GCA_025354965.1 Betaproteobacteria bacterium | reverse complement strand
CGCAGGATGTCGGGCCCTTGCGCCTGCAGCACCTCGTTCAGCCAGGCGGTCACCGAATTGGCGTTGAGCGGCCGGTCCGCGGTCAGCGAAACTCCCCGGATGCCACTGGCTTCGATGTCATGCCCGTGGCCATCGCCTGCGTGATCGTGGCCGTGGTGGTGATGATCGCAGTCGTCGTCGTGGACGTGACCGGCCTGGCCGTGCGCCGGGTTGAGGAAGTCTGGCTCCAGGGTCTCGATCCGCGCCAGATCGAAGGCGCCCCGGCCCAGCACCAGGTCCAGCGGCACATTGGAGCGTTGCGCCCGATGGATCGGGGCGAGCGGGTTCAACCGGCGGATCAGCCGCTCCACCTCGACCAGCTCGGTCTCGGAGACCAGGTCGATTTTGTTGAGAATGATCTGGTCGGCGAAGGCGATCTGCTCGGCTGCCTCCCGCGAGTCCGCCAGACGCAGCGGCAGGTGTTTGGCATCGACCACCGTGGTGACGCTGTCGAGCTCGGTCTTGGCGCGCACATCCTCGTCGACGAAGAAGGTCTGCGCGACAGGCCCCGGGTCGGCCAGACCGGTGGTCTCTATCATGACCTGATCAAACACCAGTGTTCCGGCGTCGCGCCGCTGTGACAAGTCCCACAATGTGGCACGCAGATCGTCGCGAATGCTGCAGCAGACGCAGCCGTTGCTCAACTGCACAATGTGTTCGCTGCCGCCGGAGGCGATGATCTCGCTGTCGATATTCTCTTCACCAAACTCGTTTTCGATGATGGCGATTTTTCGCCCGTGCGCTTCGCTCAGCACGCGCCGCAGCAGCGTCGATTTGCCGGAGCCGAGAAAGCCGGTGAGTATCGTCGCCGGGATCAGATTCATTGCGGCGCCTAGCCCAGAATGACGACGGTATAGCCGCCGAACACGGCGCCGTCCTGCGTCGCGCTGACGCGATAGACATGGGCTTCGCCGGGGCCGGGCGCAGCGTCGCTGGTGGAGAAGGCAACGTTTTGATCGTCGCCCACGACATGCTGCTGCGCGGCGTCGCCGCTGGTCGGAAAACCGCCGCCGCCGGTGGTTGGCGGCGACAGCGTCGGCACGCCAGTGGGTGCGGCCATGGCTGGAAATACCCCGCGCTGTCCGGTATGCAGTTGCAGCCACGGCATGGCATTGGGCGCGACCCGCTGCACCGCCACTTTGGCCGGAGCACCGTACAGCGGACCGACTTTCAACAGCAGCGGCTGGGTCAGCGCCGACAACGCAGCCGATGCCGGCGCGGCGGAGCTGGCACCCAGGCTTTTGAGCATCGCCTTTTTGGCGCCGGCAGCGATCACATGGATATTGCGTTGTGCCACATGGCGATTCACCGAGGCATCAAACTTTGGTTCGCCGGGCAGGTCTGACGGGTTATCCCAAACCCGCACCAGCAGGCACTCGTGGCCGCCGTTGACGAAGGTTGGTGTCCAGGCTTCGGGGCATTTGACCACCGCATGGGAGCGCCCGCTGCCCTTGGCGCCCAGCGACATGAAAGTCTGGGCAATCAGATGCACCGAGCCGGGGTTGATGCCCAGTGACGGATCGACCCAATAGAACTCCACCACCACCTCGTTGGCGGCGGCTTTGCCGAAGTTCCAGACGTGGGCGTAGAGTGTGTTGGGTTGCTCGGCCAGCGCATTCTGGCCCAACTCCGGCGGTAGCGGCGGTGCCAAGGCAGGCGTGACACCGCCGAGGATGAAGATGTCCGGGCTTTCCCAGAACGGCGCGCCAACCACCGGGCGAGCGCCCAGATCACCCGGATTGGCGCGCATGAACAGATAGGGCAGGTCCATGTCGGCGCGCGGCCCCACCCAGACGCCGGGGATGTTTGGCCCGTTGATGTCGCCCCCGGTCAGTGGGCCGCCTTCGCCCAGGCGTCCGTTGCTGGCGCCGGGCGGGCGGGTCGGTCGACCGGGACGGTGCCGGCAGTCGTCATGATCTTTGTCGTCGCAATCGCGCTGCTTATCATGTCCGTCGTCACACTCATGATGGCGCGGCCGATGTTCTTCACACGCCTCATCGCGGTCAAAGTACCAGGTGCGTTCGACCACCTTGGACGGCCCGTCATCGTCCCGGCATCCAAGCTCGCGCGGATGATCGCGGCGCTGGTGTTTGCGGTCATCGTCGCGACATTCGTTGTTGCGTTGATGCATCGGCTCGGGTGCCGGCGGCGGCACGCGATGTCTGTCGGCGGCGCTCGGCGCGGCTTGGCTGGTCGGGCGTTTGTGGTCGGTAGCCATGGTTACCTCTTGAGGTTCGCTATTTGATCGGGGGCGGCGGCGCTGGTTTGTGGCGCACCGGTGGATCCTTGTACTTCAGCAGCAGTGGCTTGGTGCCCAGCTTCCAGCCCGGCGCTTGCTGCGGCGGCTCGACCGGCGTTGCGTAGCGCAGGCCCAGGATGCCGGTGGCGCTGCCGCCATCGGACTTGGGATCGTTGCGGATCCAGTCCCAGGTCAGGTAGGCGAAGGCGCGATCGCTATCGAGGTTGAACTGGGTCGAATAGCCGGTGTTGTTGGCGAGCTGGCTGATCAGGTAGGCCGAGAACGGAATCGGGTCGCCCAGCGGGCTCAGCCTCAAGCTGTCCGGTCCCAGATACCGCTCATTGAGTTGGTCGGTCTGCCACGGCGTCTGCGCCTGCTCGTAAGCCGATCGGGCCTCGCTGTTCACCGCTGCGCCCAACCGGAAGAATACGTTGGGCTGGGTGCCAACCGGATAGGGACCAGGCCGCAACGGCTGGTACTTGGTGTCGGGCCCTTCGCCGAACGAGACGAACGGGTTGTAGGTTTCGGTTGGCGTCGTCTTGATAACGTCGTTGCTGCCACTTTGTTGCATCCGGCTTTTATCAGGCCAGGCCCACGGTCGATGGTATTCCCAGCCCTCGAATGAACCATCCATGTGGTAGCGCAATACCGGGTAATAGGGGTAGTTGTGATCCGACACGGAATGTCCGGTGCCGATCACGTCCTGCTGTTGATCCAGATTGCCCAGCGGATCGAAGGCAGCTGCCAGCGCGGCGCGAAAGGCGCCGTCCACCGTGCCGCCGAGCGTGATCAGGGGCATGTCGATCTCGTTGGGCAGGCGCAGTTCGCCGTCGTCATAACGCTGCTCGGAATGCGGCGAGACGAAACCGGTGTGGGCCAGCACCTCGTGCGTTTTCATGACGATGTCCCAGACCAGCATGGACAGCTCATAGAGCCCCAGGCGCAGCGGATAGCTGATGGGGCTGGCCAGCATCTTGATCAGATCTTCCACCAGCTTCAGCGCCGCCTCCAGGCTCTTGATGGCCCATTCGATCAGGGCGATGAAAACGCCGCAGATATCGTCAATCGGGTTCGACGGATCGATGCCGCTCAGATCCGGCGGCTGCAGCAGGTTCTCGAAGTCAGAGGCCGGCGGGAAGATGATGAAGTCCGGTTTGCGTGGCTTCTCCAACTCCCAGGTTCCGTTGTAGGAGAAGCGGTAGAAGCTGATCATGATCCGGTACATGGTCTGCATCTGCCACGGCAGCGGGAAGCCTTTGCGCACCGGGAACGGTGGCGTTGGCGCAATGCCCTGCAGCAACTGGGGAAACGGCTGATCCGGTGCGCTGCCGGTGACCTTCTCGATGATCCCCGTCAGCAGGCCGGCGTCGATGGCCGACTGGAAGCCATCGCCCTGAAAAATCTGGGGATGCTCGGCCGGATCGGTAAAGGTATCCATCATGGCCTGCACGATGCAGTTGGCCATCCACTCCGGCATCTCGCCGTCCACATCCAGCGCCTTTTTGCGCGCCTTGGGATCGTCTGGCAACGGATCGGGGCGCTGTTCACCGTGCGGGTTTTTGGGCGTCAGTTGCACTGCAAACCACAACGCCGACATGGAAATGTCCGGGTAGGTCTTGGAGTGGCCCCAGGGGTCGGGGCTAAGAGCGCCGCCGCCACCGGTTTGCCAATAGTTCCAGGCATCAATATGGTTTTCTATCAGGTGGTGACGCTGCGGATGGTTGCGAAACGGCCCGCCGCATTGCTCGTTGACGAACGAATGGGCGATGGTGTCGGTGCCCAGATGAGTGATGTAGCCCAGCGCGAAGGCAAGAAACTGCTCGGATTGATCCTGCAGATTGGCCGACTTCACAAGATCCTTTTCTTTGCCTGCGGCCCCCGCCAGCAGGTCGGCCTGCTTGACAAAGGCCTGGCATAAGGCCGAGGGCCGGCGGTAGTGACTCATGTCGCTCCACAGGAAGAGTTTTTCGTCAAAGCCCTTTTGCACGCAGGTGTCAAAGTTGTTGAAGATGTCGGCGTAGGTCAGCAGCTCCTGCTCGGCGATGGTTTTCAGAGCCAGCTTCAGCTCGTTGATGACGACTGCAAATTCGCTCAGCAAACCTCCGGTCAGGGCGTCACCCAGGTTCGCGATATCGGCCACCAGGGGGCCGATAGTCTCGTTCCAGCCGTCGACGAATTTCTGCCAGATCTTCTGCAGCTTGATCAGGAAGCGCAGCAGCGCCGCCATCGTTGCGTTGACGCCATCGAGGATGATGAGCAGCGGTTCCCAGTCATCCTCCTTGGCGGCGTCGAAGTAGTAGTAAGTCGCCAGCGCCAGCATCAATTCATCGCTGGCCGGGCCTAGCGGCAATCCGTTGTAGTCCTGCGAGAAATAGAACAGATCCGGGCCGATGGCGCCGATGGCAGTGAATTTCTCCCATTTCTGCATGACCTTGCCGCAGGTGACGGGGTCATACTTCAGCAGTGCCGAACCGGCCTGCGGCCAGTCGGGAAAATGGCCGCTGAGCAGATGATCGGCGACGCGGCGTGCGGTGTAGATGTGGGTGAAATGGCCTGGCATGTTTTCCTCACTCAAAAACCTGGATGCGTGCTTGACATCTTGCAACTGAACCGCAATTCCCATGCCATTGGAAGAATTGCTTCGGCTCATTGACAGGGGCCGTTTGCAGGGCCACCCGCCATGACCGAAAGCGGATGAATTTGTCCTGGCGCGGCAACATCGCCACGGCCGATTTCGACGGACAGAGACGGACGAAGGCATGGACTTTTATGTCCTGGTTTTGTGGGCTTTTATCCTGTTTTTTTTCCGATCCAGCCCCGTACTTGGCTTTCCTTTGTGCGCGCCACAGCACCGACATCAAACGTTGGGGCACAAAATTTGCGCCGCTGAAAGCAGCGGCACCCCCCTGTCTAGACACTCGCAAACTGAAAAAAGGCGACCCGACTGATACAAACTACCGCCCCCCTGACAAACCTTGAAAAACAGAAGCGAATTTGTTGGCAACGTAGGGCGCAAATAAAGTCAAGCCGCCCAACAAAAACTGAACCGCCTTTTCGCTACCTTCGGGGATTTGTCCGGTACTCCCAAACGAGAACAGTGTGAAAGCTCCAAAACCAATGAACAGAAATAAAATGGACACCATTCCCATGAGAGCTATCAAGCGACTGCTGCTTGCTCTCATTTCCGGTGCCAATACAGGCTTCCCGTCGCTGCCGTATTTCGGAGCTGAAGTCTTATTTCCGACGGGATCCGTTGTCACCTCAATGACCGGGAGATCCACTTCTTCAGATAATGCGTCTGCTATTGACCACGGGCTTTTCCGCAGGCTGCTATTTATGGCGGCGACTGCCAGCAATGCGCCAAGTACGGCCAAAATGGGAATCGAGTACAGAAAAAATGCGCCAGGTGCCGTCCATTTGTTTGCCACCGCAGACGCTGCCGCGGATGCTGAGGACGCCGCCGCCCCGGCGGATTTGGCCGCCTGTTGAGCATAATTTTGGGCCGAGGTGGCTGAAGCCGTTGTTAGCTCGGTTGTTGTCGTTGCGGGTTCCTGGGCGATGGCGTTTGCCATCACAAGTACCGATGCGATTAAGCCCGCGATCAACTTCTTAGGTATAGCCATGGTTTCTCCTGGTTAAATCGGCGTTGTTGACACTTATTGCGCGGCGGCGCAATTCTTGACTTCTGGCGGCATGTCCAATTCGAGAGATCGACTCTGCCCTCCTAACATCGGACGTGCAGCGACTTTATCGAAATGACAGTTGCAACCGACCGCAATAGTTGTGCCAAGCGCTTGATCAAGTCAAACGCATGGTTTTTATTGACAGCAAGGATGTCACTTTCAGGTTTCCCGGACATATTTGTCCTGATAAACATGACGGTCGGCCAGGCGTGGATTGACCCTGTCGTGACAAATGTGCGGTGGACAAATTTAGCCTGCTCAAGGAGGTGATATGTCCTATCCAGGTTCTGCTGTCGACCCGCCCTTCAGGGTCGGCCGCAAGACGCTCACGCCGTGGCGGAAATTCAAGTCAATACGTGGCGCGAAGCGTATAAGAAAATTCTTCCGCCAGAGTTCCTAACTTCCTCATCGGTTGCGAAGCGTGGTGGAACCAAGTCATCAGTGAATAAACATCGGAACTGTTGGTGGCCAAGCGCGACGGTTTGGTTGAAGGCTGGATCAACTTCGGCGCATCGTGCGATGAGTCACAACGCATGTCGCCCCGGCCCTTAGCCAGCACAGCTTCGAGACATCTGGTCGCCCAGGTTCCACATCGAGTCGATCGTCCCCATGAAGGATCAAGCGCCGGGTGCAAGCCGCTTCGGCAGAAGTTTTTTTGGACTTTGCTGGCCCGCAGTCGAATACAACGGTTGGAAGGGGAGATTCGAGCCTTTCAGAAAATCGGACCCGCTTTTGTCGTATCTCGTAAACGCCCGTGGTGCGGACGAAC
>JANXLW010000075.1 GCA_025354965.1 Betaproteobacteria bacterium | reverse complement strand
AGTCGACCTCAACACTTTGACCAAAGAAGAAGTGGCCAGTTGGAAACCCGGCGACACACTGCTGCTTAACGGCAAGATGCTGACCGGCCGTGACGCTGCCCACAAGCGCATCAAGGACATGCTCGCCAAGGGCGAGAAGCTTCCAGTCGATTTCACCAATCGGGCTATTTATTATGTTGGCCCGGTCGACCCGGTCAAAGGCGAAGCGGTCGGCCCGGCCGGCCCCACGACCGCCACCCGCATGGACAGTTTCACCGAGATGATGCTCAGTCAAACCGGCCTGATCTGCATGATCGGCAAAGCCGAACGCGGCCCGGTGGCGATTGAAGCCATCAAGAAACACAAGAGCGCCTATTTGATGGCCGTTGGCGGTGCCGCCTACCTGGTCAGCAAAGCCATCAAGCATGCCAAGGTGGTGGGCTTTGCCGACCTTGGCATGGAAGCCATTTACGAATTTGACGTGGTCGACATGCCGGTCACCGTGGCGGTTGACGCGGGTGGCACCAGCGCCCACATCACCGGCCCGGCCGAGTGGCAAAAGCGCATCGCGACCGGCGAGTTCAAGGGTATCGCTGTCGCAGCGCAGTGAAAGTTAGGGGCAATCCCCTCGCATTGGCACCGCTTCCCGGCGCGCGCCGGGGCATACTGCAACGCTACGCGAAACCGCATTCCACGAAAAGAAAACCATGACCATTTGCCCCATTGCCATTGCTGTCGGTTGCCAGAAATGCCCCATCTTCAAAATCTGTCCGGTCAAGTCGGTCATTGGGGATGCCCCCAAGGCAGCGGCGAAGCCGGAGGTAACACCGGTCGCGAAGTCTGCGGCAAAGCCCGCACGCAAAGCGGCGGTCGAGTCCCCCAACGCTCGCAGAAAAATTAAAAAGTAAGCCGGCCAGACCGGCGACCGACGCAGCGTTTGGCGACAGGCCCCGCACTGGCTGGATAATTGCCAGTCATGAATCCACTACTTCCTCTGTTGCAGCCCTACCCGTTCGAGCGGCTGCGTCAACTGTTCGCCAACGTCACCGCCAATGCGGCGCTGCGCCCGATCAGCCTGGGCATGGGCGAACCCAAACACCCGACACCGGCGTTCATTCAACAAGCCATGATCGATGCCATTGTGAGCACGCCCAGCGGGCTGGCGTCGTATCCGGCTACCACCGGTGATGTCCAGTTGCGCAAGGCATTCGCACATTGGCTCAAACAGCGTTACCGCCTGGAAGTCGACCCGGCCACTCAGATGCTGCCGGTCAACGGCTCGCGCGAGGCCTTGTTTGCTCTGACCCAAACCATCGTCAATCCGGTACCGGCAGGCAGCAAGAACAACTCTGCACCGGTGGTGGTATGCCCCAATCCCTTCTACCAGATTTACGAAGGCGCGGCGCTGCTGGCCGGGGCCCAGCCCTACTTCGTCGCGACCGACCCGGCGCGAAATTTTGCGCAGGACTGGGATAGCGTGCCGACCCAGGTATGGCGGCGCACCCAATTGTTGATTGTCTGTTCACCCGGCAACCCGACCGGCGCGGTGATGCCACTGTCCGAGTGGAAAAAACTGTTTGATTTGAGTGATCGCCACGGCTTTGTCATTGCCTCGGATGAGTGCTACAGCGAGATCTACTTCCGCGACGAGCCGCCATTGGGTGGCTTGCAGGCGGCAAGCATACTGGGGCGCGGCGATTTCAAAAATCTGATATCACTGACCAGCCTGTCCAAGCGAAGTAACGTTCCGGGCATGCGCAGCGGCTTCGTCGCTGGCGACGAAGCCATCATCAAGCAGTTTTTACTCTACCGCACCTACCACGGCTGCGCCATGAGCCCGGTGGTGCAGGCCGCCAGCATCGCGGCGTGGCGCGACGAGCAGCACGTCATCGACAACCGAGCCCTGTACCGCAGCAAATTTGCCCAGGTTACACCGATGCTGGCCAACGTCATGGAGGTGGCGCTACCGGATGCCGGCTTTTACCTTTGGGCCAAAGTGAAGGGCAATGATGCGGATTTTGCGCGTGATCTGTTCACTCTTTACAATGTGACGGTTTTGCCTGGTACTTACCTGTCACGCAACAGTCAAGGCGCGAACCCGGGCGAAGGGCGGATCCGAATGGCCCTGGTGGCCGAAACCGCTGAATGTGTTGAGGCAGCACAACGCATTGTCCAATTTGTCAAATCCAGAACCTGATTATCCAAACCTGAGAAAGGCTTTCATGCCACAACAACTGCAAAAAATCATCGATGCCGCATGGGAAGACCGCGCCAATTTTTCCAGCCAATCGGCGCCCAAGGATGTACTTGAGGCGGTTGAGCAAGTTATCTCCCGGCTCAACTCGGGGCGCTTGCGCGTCGCCACCCGGGAAGCCGTAGGCCAGTGGACCACGCACCAGTGGATCAAAAAAGCCGTGCTGCTCAGCTTTCGTCTGAAAGACAATCAGGTCATGAAAGCCGGTGACCTGGGCTTTTACGACAAAGTACCCACCAAGTTTGCCCACCTGGACGCCCAGGCCATGAAAGCAACTGGCGTGCGCGTGGTGCCACCGGCGGTCGCGCGGCGCGGCAGCTTTCTCGGCAAAGGCGTCATTTTGATGCCGTCCTATGTCAACATCGGCGCTTACGTGGACGAGGGCACCATGGTGGACACCTGGGCCACCGTGGGATCTTGCGCGCAAATTGGAAAAAACGTGCACCTTAGCGGCGGAGTCGGTATCGGCGGCGTGTTGGAGCCGATGCAGGCCGGCCCTACGATCATTGAAGACAACTGCTTTATCGGCGCCCGCTCCGAAGTGGTGGAAGGCGTAATTGTGGAAGAAAACTCGGTCATTTCAATGGGCGTTTACCTCGGTCAGAGCACCCCCATTTACGACCGCGCGACCGATACGGTGAGTTACGGTCGCATACCCAGCGGTTCGGTGGTGATCAGCGGCAGTCTGCCCAAGAACAATGGCAAGTACAGCCTCTACGCGGCCATCATCGTGAAAAGGGTGGATGCGCAAACGCGCGCCAAGACCAGCCTGAACGACTTGCTGCGCGACTGACAAGGGCTGACCATGGCAAGCAACGCAAGCTCCGGCACGATGGAGCGAATTCTTCGCTTGATGAGCGAGAAGAAGGCCTCTGACGTCTACCTGTCGGCCCACTCACCGGTTCTGATCCGGATCAACGGCCAATGCGTTCCCATCAATAACCAGATTCTGCCGCCCGAGGCGCCGCGTAATTTGTTGGCCGAGATTTTGCCGCCCGAACGCATCAAGGAACTGGAAGACACCAACGAACTGAACATGGGCTGGGGCCTGGCAGGGGTTGGCAGATTCCGCATAAGTGCCATGCGCCAGCGCGGTTCGCTGGCCGCCGTGATCCGTTTCATCTCGATGGATATTCCGCCCCTGGCTACGCTGTCGGTGCCATCGATCCTGAGTGAATTGATCATGGAGAAGCGTGGTTTGATGCTGCTGGTCGGCGCCACCGGAACCGGCAAGAGCACGACGCTGGCGTCGCTGCTTGATTTCCGCAACGAGCACGCCTCCGGCCACATCCTGACCATTGAAGACCCGGTCGAATTCCTGTTCAAGAACAAACGTTCGGTGGTCAACCAGCGCGAAGTCGGCATCGACACGCGTTCCACCGAGCTGGCCCTCAAGAACGCCTTGCGGCAAGCGCCAGACGTGATCCTGATTGGAGAGATACGCGACCGTGAAACCATGTCGTCGGCCATTGCCTACGCCCAGTCGGGCCATTTGTGCCTGGCAACACTGCACGCCAACAACAGCTACCAGGCCCTCAACCGGATTCTGGGGTTTTATCCGGTGGAAGTGCGACCGACCATGCTGGGCGACCTGGCTGCCGCCTTGAAAGCGATTGTGTCGCAGCGTCTGTTGCGCACAGTGACGGGGGCACGCATACCGGCGGTGGAGATTTTGCTCAACACCAAACTGGTTTACGAACTGATTGAAAAAGGTGACTTTTCCGGCGTCAAAGAGGCGATGGAAAAATCCATGGCAGCCGGCAGCCAGACCTTTGAGCAGGACATTGCCCGCCTGATTGTGCAAGGCGTTGTGGAGCGCAAGGAAGGGCTGGCCAATTCTGATTCACCCACCAACTTGATGTGGCGACTGGAAAATGACTTCAGCGTTCGCGCCAAGCCCGAGGAGCCTCTCGAAGACCCGGACGACGAGCCGTCGTTTACCGAAATCACGCTGGACGTGAAACACTGATGCCCCGCACACTGCGCCTTGCTGAACAACTGATTTCCTGCGCTTCGCTTACGCCAGACGACGCCCAGTGCCAGCACATCATCGCCACTCGCCTGGCCGCTTTGGGCTTTGTTTGTGAAACCATCGTCAGCGGGCCGGTCGGCTTTCACGTCACCAACCTATGGGCCAAGCGGCCATCGACACGCGTCACCAACGCGAATGCGGCTAGCGAATTGATAGTTTTTGCCGGCCATACCGATGTTGTACCGACCGGGCCACTGGACCTGTGGCACAGCGACCCCTTCACACCCTCACAGCGTGACGGCAAGTTGTATGGTCGCGGCGCCGCCGACATGAAGACTTCACTGGCGGCTTTTGTGGTGGCGGTTGAGGAGTTTGTGGCGGCGAAACCCGACACCGCCCTGTCGATCGGTTTTTTGCTCACCAGCGACGAAGAGGGCCCCGCGCTGGACGGCACGGTGGTCGTCTGCGAAGCCTTGCAAGCGCGCGGCGAACGACTGGACTACTGCATTGTGGGCGAGCCAACGTCGCTTCAAAGCACTGGCGACATGATCAAGAATGGGCGCCGTGGCACCATGAGCGGGCGTCTGAACGTCAAAGGTGTGCAAGGTCACATTGCCTACCCCCTTCAGGCAAAAAACCCCATTCATCTTTTCGCTGCGGCGCTGGCTGAATTGGTCAGCATGGAGTGGGATCAAGGCAACGAGTTCTTCCCACCCACTTCCTGGCAAGTGAGCAACATCCACGCAGGCACCGGGGCCAGCAATGTGATCCCAGGTGTGTTGGTGATTGATTTCAATTTCCGTTTTTCCACTGAATCCACGCCAGAAAGTCTTCAGTCCCGACTGCAAACCGTACTGGAGCGGCACGGTCTTGACTACGAGCTGGTTTGGATCGTTGGTGGCCTGCCTTTTCTGACAACCCCAGGCACATTGGTTGCGGCGGTGCACTCGGCGATCAAAGCTGAAACCGGCATCGATACCCAGCTCTCCACGACCGGTGGCACCAGCGACGGACGTTTCATCGCTAAAATTTGCCCTCAGGTCATCGAACTGGGGCCACCCAACGCCAGCATCCACAAGATTGACGAACACATTCTTGTGGCAGACATCGAACCGCTGAAGAACATTTACCGACGTGTGCTGGAAAATCTGAACGCACGCCTGACGCCATGACCGTTGTCGAATTGATTGAGGCCGGCGCAAGTCAATTGGCCGCCGCTGGCGTGGCGTTTGGTCACGGCACCAACAACGCGTTTGACGAAGCAGCGTGGCTGGTTTTGTGGCAATTGGGCTTGCCGCTCGATACGCCGCTGGATGGCCCGACGTCTTTGGCAGATCAACCCGTAAGCGATGAAAAACAAGCGCAAATCGCTTCACTTTTGAGCACCAGAATCACTGCCCGAAAACCGGCTGCTTACCTGACGCGTGAAGCTTGGTTGCAGGGCGTAGCGTTCTATGTCGACGAACGCGCCATCGTGCCGCGTTCCCTGATTGCCGAGTTGCTGGTCAGTGGCGGCATTGACTACTGGCTTACCGAAGCGACCCGCAACGTACTTGACCTGTGCACTGGCAATGGCAGTCTGGCCGTGCTTGCCGCAATGACTTACCCAGAGGTGGCAGTACTTGCCTCCGACATCTCGGCGGACGCTCTCGCCGTGGCTCGCATCAACGTCAACAAGTACCATCTGCAGGATCGCGTTGGCCTGTTGGTCGCCGATGGTCTGGCATCGGTGGACGGGCTGTTTGACCTGATTCTTTGCAACCCGCCATACGTCAACTCGACCAGCATGGCTGCCCTGCCACCCGAATACAAGGCCGAGCCAGCCTTGGCATTGGACGGCAACTCGCAGGGTGGCCATGACGGCATGGACTTCATCCGTCAACTGCTGGTGGACGCACCGCAGCACATGAGCGAAGGCGCCGTGCTGGTGCTGGAGATCGGCAACGAACGCATCAACTTCGAGGCGGTCTTTCCCAGACTCGAAGTGGTCTGGCTGCAAACCAGCGCCGGCGATGACCAGGTACTGCTGGTGACGCGCGAGGCTTTGCAAGCCGATCGTGACGCGCTGCCAGGCTAACGCACAAGCCATGCACCTTCAGTTCACCCTCACCCGGCTCTCAACCGCGGCCGACTTTGAAATTTTTAAAGGCCTGTTGCTGGAGTACGCCGAGCGCGATCTGGACGATCCACCAAACAGCACCATCTGGGCCGACATCGCGCAATTGCCGGGGCGTTACGCTGCGCCTGGCGGTGCCGTGCTGGTAGCCCACTTCGCAGGTGAATTGGCTGGTTGTGGCGCCTTCGTTGCCAGCGCGCACGACGGTATTGCGGAAATCAAGCGGGTGTACGTCCGGGAAGGTTTTCGCCGTCAAGGCTTGGCACGGACCTTGACCGAAGCGCTGCTCACCCAGGCCCGGCAGGCCGGCTACCGTACAGCGGCCATTTGCACCTGGCCACACAATGCGCAGGCACTCGCGTTGTACCGGCAACTCGGCTTTTTACCCATGACCTCATTTCGGGAACCGGCCAAAGACCACCTTGTTTTTCTGGGTTTGCCGCTCGACCCAACCGACCCCAACAAAAATTTAGCGCCCGCATGATCACTCTCAAAAATGTCACTCTGCGCCGCGGCGCCAAGGTGCTGCTCGACGCCGCTACCATCACGCTGAATCCAGGAGAAAAAGTAGGTCTGGTGGGTCGCAACGGTGCCGGCAAGTCCTCGCTGTTTGCACTGCTCAACGGATC
>JANXLW010000047.1 GCA_025354965.1 Betaproteobacteria bacterium | reverse complement strand
TTGCCCGAACGCACATTGCAGGGCTTGATCTCAAAGCCCCAGTGGCGCGAGAAGTCCAGGTACTTCGGGTTGAACACGGGGGCCACACCGATGAGACGCTGGAGCACAGCAGACTTCAGGTTATCGACCATGACTTCCCTGGGCACCCCGCCAAATGCGGCGAATGCGTTCTCGTGGCAGGCCAGGAAGAACTCCGAGGTCTGTGAGACCGTGAACTCCAGGTACATGCGCCGGCTGTAGCAAAGCACCATCAAGAAGAAGCTCAGGCGTCTGCGGGTAGAACCGACACCGATGCTGGCGTATTCACCCCAGTCGACCTGGGCAGTTTCACCTGGCGCGAAGTCCAGCTTGAGGAATGCCTCCTGGTGGCGTGGGCGGATGCGATGCACGTAATCTTTGACGATGGTGCGCCCACCCTCGTAACCTGCCTCGCACAGACGCTGATAGATCTGCTGAGCGCTGTAGGGGTGGGTATCGAGCCAACGAACAATCTGTCCTTTGAAGGCATCGAGTTTGCTGACTCGCACCACGCCCTTGCGCGGGGCAAACTGTTCGACGGCAGCCCATTTGGCAACGGTTCGCACGTTCAGTCCCAAAGCGCGTGCAGTCTGGGCATGGGTGAGTTGCTGGCGAGTCAAGTGGTCACGAATCTGGCAGAAGGTTTCATAGTCGAGCATGACTGCGCTCCAACTCAAGTAGCTGGGCCAGACTCACCGGAGCACAGCTTGTCTGGTGAGGTCGGGCTGTAACCTTTGGTGGGCGTGGCACGCTTTGGCCATCGGGCAGTGAAAGCACTTGGTACAGGGGTGCCTGGTAGGCGATGAGATCGAGCGCCATGAGGTGTTGGCGTGCCGCGCCGATCTCATCAGCGCTCAGGTGTAACCGGGTCGCGATGGTGGATGTGCCGTAGTAGCTCAGGCCTTGGGCGTCTGCTACGGTGAGCAGAAATAGGTACAGGGCTGCGCTGTGTGTGTCACAGCGGTCAATGAAATGACGCTGCACCAGGGCTTGGTCGATCCAACTGAATTGTTCTGGCACCAAGCGCACGCGCTCAGGGCGCAGCACATGTTTGACGGTCTTCATCGCGGCTCCGGTTGATGACATCGTGCCCAAGTTGTATCAAGCGCCGGGTGGTGCTGGCTATGTCATCTTGTAACGTGACCTCGAACAAATGCGCGATAAGCCCCGCCAGCACTGGCGATGGGGCGTTCAAGAGATCTTGTAACGCTGAGACAACTGGGGGTGCAGGCATCTCAGCACGGATAGGCGTTTCTTCAATCGAATCAACCACTTGCACGACCAAGGGATCTTGTAACGCTTTGGTCACCCCTGGTTTGGCGCGGCTATAGCCCGGATGTGCAGCTCGCCAGGCCTGTACACGAGCGACATGAATGGGGTCGCTGAAGTACGTGGCGTTCTTGGGTTGGCTCAGCCAGGCGGCCTGGCTGGCGGTCTTGCTGGCACGTCGGCAGACCGAACTCGAACAGTAACGCTGCCGATTGCGGTTGCGATGGTCAACATCAAAAAACTTCCCGCAACACAAGCACTTACGCTGTCCACACTGCGCCATGGTCGTTCCTCGAAGGGGTCCAGAACCGCAGCCCCATTGGCGGCACGCACGCCCACCGGCGGAGTTTGAAGAAGATCCAAAACAACCCGAAGAAGACGCGTCAGAGACGATTCATGGAAGAAGACGCTGTCAGAAGAAAATGTAGTTTCATTCCGGCTGAATCAGTGCACGTTCAGCTTGGCGGCCACATCTGCGCAACCACGATGGGTAACAATGTTATCGAAGGATCAAGCTAACGCCGCAGCCGAAGCCTTAATTTTCCAAGCTAAGGCTTCACGGGTTGAAATAATTCCGTCCGTTTCCTGGCTATATCGCTGTCGTGAGCTTTCTTCTTTGGAGCTTAGGCAGCGCTACGAAGTGGTTCAGCAAGCAAAAAAGAAGGTGAGTCAAAACCCACTTTTATACGTCATTGCGCTCGCCTGGTTTGGGGCATTTGTTTTGTTTTGGTTCTATGGATTGTCAGATTCAAATCGCAACTTAAACTTGGGTCTGTTCATCATCGGCTGCTGGATCATTCTGCCGTGTTGCCAGGCGATTTTCGTTCGACGCGAAGTTCGCAAGGTTGCCAGGCAGCATCCATGA
The DNA here is from genome assembly GCA_025354965.1 of Betaproteobacteria bacterium. Taxonomy (GTDB): domain Bacteria; phylum Pseudomonadota; class Gammaproteobacteria; order Burkholderiales; family Burkholderiaceae_C; genus Rhodoferax. Next base: position 3,001 of record JANXLW010000047.1, on the reverse strand, counting down.
CCTTCATAAGGCGGTGAGCATCACTCATCCTCCCTATTGAACGTCAGCATTCTGGAAACTTTGAATTCGGCTTTGTGTCTGAAACCGTAGTTCGCACCGCTGCCCCAATGACCACCCAGACCGGATCAAGCAGCAACGCAAGGCGGGAGTGGGGTGGATGTTGGGGGCGATTTCAAAGAGCGAAGCGTATGAGCCCCTGGCGTCCGCCCCACTCCCGCCGACTCCACGCCAAATTGGTCGTGAGTTGCCACTGATGGAATCGTTAGAAGCCGCGCCAGAAGTGGAACCCAGGGTAAAGCAAAAAGCCCGCAGAAGCGGGCCTTTTAACGACAAAAATTGGTCTGTGAAAGTTATTTCATTGACAGCACCCAGGCCACCAGTTTCTTGGCTTCAGCTTCACTGACCTGCGGGTTGGCGGGCATCGGCACCGGTCCCCAAACGCCAGCACCACCCTTCATGACTTTGATGACAAGTTTGTCGGCGGCATCCTTTTGACTGGCATATTTTTTAGCCACATCTTTGTACGCTGGACCCACCACTTTTTTGTCGACAGCGTGGCATGCCAGGCAGTTTTTGGACGTGGCAAGTGCCTGATCTGCAAACGCCGGAGCAGTCAGTGAGGCTAAGCTAAGTAAAACAAAGAGAGCACGTTTCATTATTCATCCTGGTGGGTTGGTTTACAGTTGACTAACGCCAATGCATGGAGGGCGGTTGACACGTCCGGCTTTGGATCATCGTGGAAATGACAGGAGAAACACAGTGTACTTTTTAGGACTGGGGTTGGCGTTGCTGGCTCTGAAATATTTTGCAATAGGACCGGTAGCAGCATGGGATTGGTTGCTTGTGCTGTCACCCTTTGCTTTGGCAGTGCTCTGGTGGTGGTGGGCCGACTGGTCGGGATATACCAAGAAAAAGGCGATGGAGCGTGAAAATGCGCGTCGCCAGGAGCGCATTGACAGAAACCGTGAGGCCATCGGAACGAGCAAAAAGAAATAGCGCTGAAATCAGGCTCAGTAGTTGTCGAGTACGGCGCCTTTGCTGGCGGTTGAGGCGTTGAAAGCGAACTTGGCCTGCACGCCGCGGGTGTAGCGCGGCGCAGGTGCGGTCCAAACCGCGCGCCTTCTGGCAATTTCTTCATCGCTGATATTGAGTTGCAGCAGCAGTTGGTGCGCGTCGATGGTGATAGAGTCGCCCTCGTGGATGAAGGCGATGGTGCCACCTGCCGCCGCTTCAGGCGCCACATGACCGACCACCATGCCCCAGGTACCGCCCGAGAAGCGGCCGTCGGTGATCAGCCCCACCGACTCGCCTAACCCCTGGCCGACCAGCGCGCCGGTGGGGGCCAACATTTCTGGCATGCCGGGGCCACCCTTGGGGCCGAGGTAGCGCAACACCATGATGTCGCCGGGCCTGATGTTGCCGGCCAGAATGGCGGCCAGGCCGGATTGTTCATCCTCGAACACACGGGCCGGGCCGGTCATCACCGGGTTTTTCAGGCCGGTGATCTTGGCTACACATCCTTCCGGCGACAGGTTGCCTTTGAGAATCGCCAGGTGGCCCTGACGGTACATCGGGTTGGCCAGCGGACGAATCACGTTCTGATCAGCACGCGGCACAGCTGGCACGTCTTGCAGCACTTCGGCAATGGTTTGGCCGGTGATGGTGATGCAGTCGCCATGCAGCAGGCCGGCCGACAACAAGGTCTTCATCACTTGCGGTATGCCACCGGCGCGGTGCAGGTCAACCGCCAGGTACTGGCCACTGGGTTTGAGGTCGCACAGCACCGGTGTTTTGACGCGCACACGCTCAAAGTCGTCAATCGTCCAGTCAACCCCGGCAGCGTGTGCAATCGCCAGAAAGTGCAGCACCGCGTTGGTCGAGCCACCAATTGCCATGATCACAGCAACCGCGTTTTCAATCGATTTGCGGGTCACGATGTCGCGTGGCTTCAGGTCTTTTTTGATGGCCTCGACCAGCACTCTGGCGGACTCTTTGGCCGAGTTGACTTTTTCGTCATGCGGATTGGCCATGGTGCTGGAATATGCCAGCGAGATGCCGAGCGCCTCAAACGCCGACGACATGGTGTTGGCGGTGTACATGCCGCCGCAGGAGCCAGGCCCGGGCACAGCGCGGCGCTCGATCTCCAGCAGGTCTTCATCGCTCATGCGACCAGCGGCGTTTTCGCCCACGGCCTCAAACACGCTGACGATGTTCAGGTCTTTGCCCTTGTAGTGGCCGGGCAGGATGGTGCCGCCGTAAACAAAAATGGCTGGCACGTTGGCGCGCAGCATGCCCATCAGGCCGCCAGGCATGTTCTTGTCGCAGCCACCAATCACGATCACACCGTCCATCCACTGGCCCTGCACGCAGGTCTCGATGCAGTCCGAAATCACCTCACGGCTGACCAGTGAATACTTCATGCCTTCGGTGCCCATCGACATGCCGTCAGAAATGGTCGGCGTGCCAAAAACCTGCGCGTTGCCACCGGCCTCTTCGATGGCATCGATGGCGGCATCAGCCAGCTTCTGCAGGCCGCTGTTGCAAGGTGTGATGGTGCTGTGGCCGTTGGCAACACCGATCATGGGCTTCTTGAAGTCGTCAGCCTGATAGCCCATGGCGTAGAACATGGAGCGATTCGGTGCCCGCGACTTGCCCTGGGTGATGTTTTTGCTACGCGGGTTCAGGATGACGGGTTTGTTGTCCATTGGAAGTCTCTGGTGTCGTGTGAAAAAAATGCTGCAGTTTCAGGGCTGCGAAGGCGCGTCGATTTTGACGATCCGGGGGATTTTAATTCAGGACGCCGGTGGGTCTAGCCGTGTCAAGGCGATTGCGAGAGCCCCTGCCACGCATTCAGAGGCCAGTGACAAGACTCAGAGAAATTTGAACGCCGACTTGATCAGCTTGCGAACCATGGGCGGCACCTCGCCGGCCTTGAACAGGGTGGCAGCCAACGAGAACTGGGTTCGGACAACGCCGCGCTCATGACTGAATGCCTTGAAAC
>JANXLW010000039.1 GCA_025354965.1 Betaproteobacteria bacterium | reverse complement strand
GCTGCGGCTGGCGCTGGCGCCAAAAATATCAATGACCTGTTTGGAGGTGAGGGCTAGCCGGCTGCATCAATCCGCCACGCGCATAGAATCCGCAACACTTCCCGCGCCCATTGACGGCACCAACATTTCAGGTAAACCCATGCCCCAACTCAAACTCACCTACTTCGACGTTCACGGCGGTCGCGCCGAGCCCGCGCGTCTGGCCCTGGCCATTGGCGGCATCGCGTTTGAAGACCACCGTTTTACCTTTCCCGAGTTTGCCGAAGTGCGCAAGGCGACGCCCTTTGGCCAGGTGCCCACGCTGCAAGTGGACGGCGTACCGGTCACGCAGTGCGATTCCATCCTGCGCTATGCGGGCAAGCTCGCGGGCCTGTACCCAACTGACCCGTTCCAGGCGCTGCTGTGCGACGAAGTCATGTACGTGGTGGAGGAAGCTGCCGTCAAAATGGGCCCGACCTTCCGCATGACGGGCGACGCCCAGAAGGAGGCGCGTCTGGCGCTGGTCAATGGCGCCATGCCGGTCTATCTGGGCTGGCTGCAAAGCCAGTTGCTGGCCCACGGCGGCGAGTACTTTGCCGACAAACGCCTCACGGTGGCCGACCTGAAAGTGTTTGTGGACGTGCGCAGTCTCAACTCAGGCCGGCTCGACCATGTGCCCACTGATCTGGTCGAAAAGGTGGCTCCGCTACTGAACACCCACATGCAGCGCATTGCCCAGACGCCGGCCGTAGTGCAGTACTACGCCAGGTTTGGCGGCAAGTAAAAAAGTGCCCGAGAACACACAAAACAGTTACGCGCTGGTTCGGTGTGTCAGGGCTTGAGAACACCATGAAAAAACTCAATGTCACCATCAAACTTGCAATGTCGGTTCCGGATGACTGGGAACTGGTCGAAACATCCGAGGGTACGCCGGTATTGAAACTGGCAGACGGACAGTTTCTGGACATCGCCATCGAGCCGCTGTTTGCCAGTGACCCGGAAGAAACCTGGTCCAGCACCGAGGACGAAGACGCGCTGAACGACATCCTTGACATGGTGGACAGCGAAGAAGTGGCATACGAGTTTGTCGTGCACTAGTCAGGCACAAAATCGTGGAAAATCGAAATACATGAACGAAGCCACTCAATTTCCTCCCCTGCCCGACCACCTTTCGATTGACCCGCGCAGTCCGTTTCACGTCGCTGCCGTGTTCGAACATGATGTGGGAATTCGATTCAATGGCAAGGAACGTCTGGATGTGTCGGAGTACTGCATCAGTGAGGGCTGGGTCAAGGTACCCGCCGGCAAGACGCTGGATCGCAAGGGCCATCCGCTGCTCATCAAGTTGAAGGGTAAGGTTGAGGTGTTTTATCGATATTCCGCGCCATGAACCTTGTCCTTTCTGTCTTCCCCCTCGGCTGGCAGCACTATCTGCTGGGCGGGTTATTCGTTGGTGCTGGTGCCGCGCTGCTGTTCGTGTTAACGGGGCGCATTGGCGGCATGAGCACGGTGTTCTCAAGCACATGGTCTTATGTGGTGCAGCGGCCATTTTTTCAGCAGCGCCGGTTTGTTGATTCGCGCGGCTGGCGGCTGGTCTATGCGCTGGGCTTGATTCTGGGCGCGCTGGTGTGGTGGCTGGGTTTTGCCGGCGGCGTGCGCGAGGCCACTGCGGTGCCAGTGTGGCAGCTGATGCTGGGCGGTTTTTTTGTCGGCTACGGCGCGCGCCTGAGCAATGGTTGCACCTCGGGCCACGGCATTTGCGGGTTGGGCTCGCTGCAATGGCCCTCGCTGCTTGCGGTACTGACCTTCATGGCGACCGCGTTCCTTACGGCCAACCTGATGGCGAGGTGGCTGGTATGAACGCCGCCAACAAGACCCTGCCCCGGGCGCTCGCCACTTTGGCGGCGGGCGCGCTGTTTGGCTTTGGCCTGTCCATCTCCACCATGATCCGGCCCGAGGTGGTGTTGAGTTTTCTGCGCTTGTCTGACTTCGGCCTGATGCTGGTAATGGGCGGGGCGGTGCTGGTGGTACTGCTGGCCTACAAGCTGGCACCACGATTGCTGGACCGACCGCTGCTGGGCGACGTGTTCCACGCCCACCCCAGCGTCTGGAACCGTGACACCGTCGTCGGTGCGGCGCTGTTCGGCGTCGGCTGGGGTCTGTGCGGTGTATGTCCGGGCCCGGCCATTGCGGGCCTTGGCGCGGGCAATGGGAGCCTGCTATGGGCGCTGCTGGGCATTGCGCTGGGCGCGCTGGTGCAGGGGCTCAGGACGAGGTAACCCGCCCCAATCAACTGGTCTTTGCAGACTGCGCCGCTTTGCGTCGTACATGCAGGTTCACGTGCATGGAACCATCGCCCACCGGCACTTCTTTGACTTCCAGGTAAACCTGTTTGCGCATCAACTCGCCGAGCTTGGACACGCCGTAGTTACGCGGGTCAAACGACGGGTGGTTGCGGCTCAACTGACTGCCCAGTGCCGACAGCGGTGTCCAGCCATCGTCGCGGGCAGTGGCATCCAGCGCGGTCAGGATCATGGGCTTGAGTTTGGGCAACTCGGCAGCGTCAACAACCGCTTCTGCGCCCTTTTGTTCGGCTGGATCGCCAACTTGTGCAGCACTTCTTTTCAGCCCTTGAGGTTCTGCGTGGTCCAGTCGCCGTAGGCGCGCTTGATGGTGGCAGTGCCGTAGCGCGAGACCTCGGCCAGCAGTTCCTGAATGACCGACGCCTGCGCGTTGTCGGCGTCGATCAGTACCGCCAGTTTTTCATTGTTGCTGGTCGCCATGGGCCGCTCTGCTCAGTCCGGTGCGGTGTCTGTGCGCGCCGCGCGCCCCAGGGTGCTATCGATCAGGCGGTTCAGCTTGTCCAACACGCCGGTGATGGACTGGTACTGGGTTTGGGCGTGCTGGGTGACAGCCAGAGGTTGGCGGCCTTCGAGTCGGACTTCCGTCGTGCAGCGCTTGTCGTTGTTGCCACTCTTGTGGCCGTTCTCGTCGCTCAGATGGACCTCCACCCGCGTGATGTGTTCGCCGTGACGGCTCAGGGCGCTTTTAATTTCGCCGGTGGCCCAGGCCGCCAGCGCCTCGTGACCTTCGATGTGATGGTCGGTATTGAGTTGAACTTGCATGCTTCATTATTCGCCTTTTTCCGGTTGCCCGGCGTAGGACAAGGGGAGGTTTACATCCTGTTAACTGTGACCCTCAAATTCGGCCCAGATCCATCGTCCAGTAGAGGCGGTGGGTGGCGGCATCAGGACGCCGTACTTCAAGCGGCACCACGTCCTTTCTGGCTTTCAAAATAGACCACCTTGCGGGCGCGCTGCACGTCGCCCAGCGGGCGGTGCGCGGCCAGCGCCTGCCAGGGGTCAAACACCGAGGCTTCCACCTGCGCCGCCAGCGCCTGACCCTTGCGCGAAGCACTGTCCTGCAGCGGCAGTGTGAGGCGCGCCACGGTGGTGTAGGAGCTGTTCCAGTTGACACTGGCGTCTTCAATCGGAGTCAGCGCCTCGCTGACAAAAGGCTGCAGCTGCAAATCCCACTGCAGCGCCTGGCGCGCCAGACGAACGGCAAAGTCGGCACCCCAGTCGCTATTGGCACCGGGCGTGGCCACACCGTTGGCAGCACTGGGCACCAGCCGCACGCGTACCGCAAAAGGGCCACAGGCCATCGGCGCGGCGCTGAACATTGGTTCGGTGGCAAAACCGCCAAACGGTTTACCCACATTTTTCAGCATCTTCAACAGCCGCGCCGGACCACCCAGCAGACCATAGCGTCGAAGCAGAAACTTCAGCAGGGCGCCATTGCCGCTGGCAGCAGCCACCACGAAGGCAACGAATTCGTCGCTCTTGGGAAAGGCAAACACCTCTTGATTGATCAGGGTGAAGTCCTGGCTCTTGGCCGGACCATTGCCCAGCGCCGAATCACCCTTCACGCCCCATACGCGAATCGCAAAACCCCGAACATCGGGCGTGCGATCAGGGGCGCGGTCCAACCCGCCGTTGGACAGGCGCACCCATACGTCATACGTGGCCTTCCCCGCAAACAGACCGTGGCGGGCGAACTCGGGGACATCACCGAGCACTTCCAGGTGACCCTGCGCAGCGGTGAGTTGCTTGCGATGCAACGCCCGGCCGGTTCCAAATTTTTTCGACTTGCGGACCTGGACGGCGGCAAATTGCTGGGCGTACCCGGTAAAGCGTTGCGATTCATCCGTAGCGACTTGTTCTTGCCACTCGGTGCTGGGGGTCACGACTTGTTGCATGAGAACTTCATCCGGTTGGTAGATGGGCTCTGCATGGTACAGGAGCACGCCAATTCACGCTGCGCGCTTTTTTCGCTCCATCATCCGCCACACAAAGGGCGTGAAGATCAGTTGCATCGCCAGTTCCATCTTGCCGCCGGGCACCACGATGGTGTTGGCACGGCTCATGTACGAGCCGTCAATCATGCTGCGCAGGTACTGAAAATCAATGCCCTTGGGTTTGGCAAAACGGATCACCACCATGCTTTCATCGGGCGAGGGAATGTCGCGCGAAATGAAAGGGTTGGAGGTGTCCACCATCGGCACGCGCTGGAAGTTCACGTGCGTGTGCATGAACTGCGGGCAGATGTAGTTCACATAGTCGGGCATGCGGCGCAGGATGGTGTCGGTCACGGCCTCGGTGCTGTAGCCGCGTTTGGACTTGTCACGCCAGAGCTTCTGGATCCACTCCAGGTTGATGACCGGCACCACGCCAATCAACAGGTCAGGGTGCTGGGCGATGTTGATCTCAGGGGTGACCACGGCACCGTGCAAGCCTTCGTAGAACAGCAAATCGGTGTTCGCCGGCACATCTTCCCAGGGCGTAAAGGTGCCGGGTGGCTGCTGGTAGGGCGCCGCTTCTTCCACATCGTGCAGGTATTTGCGACGCCTGCCAATGCCGGTGGTGGCATAGTCGCGAAACAGGGCTTCCAGCTCAGGAAACAGATTGTTCTCTGGCCCAAAGTGGCTGAAGTTTTTGTTGCCGGCCTGCTCGGCTTCGGCCGCCTTGGCTTTCATGTCCTTGCGGTCAAAGCGATGAAAACTGTCGCCTTCGATGATGGCGGCGTTGACATTCTCGCGGCGGAAGATATTCTCGAACGTGCGCGTGACCGAGGTGGTGCCGGCGCCACTGGAGCCGGTGATGGCAATGATGGGGTGACGTTCAGACATGGCAGGCTCCGCAAGGTTATTGGTTTCTGAACAAACTGCGCTCCGCAAACAGCGGGTTGTCCAGCTCAGTCTTCACCGGCTCGGCATGGTAGCGCTCGATGCGTTCGACTTCGTTTTTGGAGCCGAACACCAAGCCGATGCGCTGGTGCAGCGATGTGGGCTGCACACTCAGCATCGGCTTTTCGCCAGTGCTGGCGCGGCCCCCGGCCTGCTCTATCAGCATGCCGACGGGATTGGCTTCGTACAACAGGCGCAAGCGCCCCGGCTTGGTGAGGTCTTTGGTGTCGCGCGGGTACATGAAGACACCGCCGCGCATCAGAATACGATGCGCCTCGGCCACCATGCTGGCGATCCAGCGCGTATTGAAATCTTTGCCACGCGGCCCGGTTTTCCCGGCCAGGCACTCGTCCACATAACGCTTCACCGGCGCCTCCCAAAACCGGCTGTTGGAGGCGTTGATAGCGAACTCCTGTGTGTCTGGCGGAATCTGTATCTTCGGGTGGGTGAGCATGAATTCACCCAGGTTGGGATCGAGCGTGAAGCCATTCACACCATCGCCCACCGTCAGCAGCAGCATGGTGGTCGGGCCATACAAAGCGTAGCCGGCGGCCACCTGCTTGCTGCCGCTCTGCAGGAAGTCAGCCTCGGTCACGTCACGGCCCGCCTCCATCACCGTTTGGGGCGCGCGCAGCACCGAGAAAATGCTGCCCACCGAGACGTTCACATCGATATTGCTGGAGCCGTCCAGCGGATCAAACACCAGCAAGTATTTGCCGCGCGGATATTGCCCCGGAATCTGGTACGGCTGCGCCATTTCTTCCGACGCCATGCCGGCCAGATTGCCGGCCCATTCGGTGCGCCGGATGAAAACGTCGTTGCTCAGCACGTCAAGTTTCTTCTGTGTCTCGCCTTGCACGTTAACGACGCCGCCCTCGCCTTCCGCCTGGTTGCCCATGACGCCGCCCAGTTCGCCAAACGCGACGGCGCGGGCAATCGCCTTGCAGGCGATCGCCACGTCCAGAATCAAGGCGTTGAAGTCGCCACTGGCACCCGGAAATCGGCGACGCTCCTCAATCAGGAATTGCGTCAGGGTGGAGCGATGCGAGCGATTGGTGAGTGGCATGGCGGTGGTCTCTGCGGAATCGTTCAAACGGTCTGATTAGATCAAATCAGGCGGCAAGCGCCCAGCGTGGCTGTTGCGCATGCCAGCGCTGCAATTGCGCCAGATCAACATGACTCAAATCGGGCACCACACGCATGGCGCTGCGGAAGTCGTTGTGCTCGGTGTGGCGTGTGGGTGTGATCAGGGTGGCCAGCCCGGCAGCCGTGGCTGAGCGCAAGCCGTTGCTGGAGTCTTCCAGTGCCAGGCATTGTGCCGGCTCCAACTGGAGTACCTCCAATACCTGCAGATAGACTTGCGGATCAGGTTTCTTGATGGGCGCGGTGGAAGCGTCACCAATGGCTGTGAAATTGCGCCGCCACTCTGGCCCCATTGCGCGGTGCAGCAAAGCTGCAACATTGACAGCCGAAGTGGTGGTAGCGATGGCCAATTGCAGCCCATGCGCCAGGGCGTCATGCATCAGCTTGAGTACGCCAGGGCGCAAGCTCACCGCGCCGCTGTTGACGCTATGCACGTAAGCGATGGTTTTAAGTTCGAACAGACGGTTCACCGATTCGGCAGCACCCAAGGCGCTGAATTTGCTCAGATCGGTTGGGGCAGTTTTCAGGTAATGCAGGATGCGCTCTTTGCCGCCCGAGATGTTCAGCAACTCGGTGTACAGCGCATCATCCCAATGCCAGTCCAGACCGAACCTGGCAAAGGCGTAGTTGAACGCAGCACAGTGCGCAGATTCGGTATCCGCCAGGGTGCCATCGACATCAAAAATCAGTGCTCGCAGCATGCGGATTCTCCATCCAAAAAAAAGGGGGCGAAAGAGCCATTCAGGAACCAGTGCGGGTTTACTTTAGCCCGCATTAAACATAAACTCAAATTACATTTATTAATATATTCATCAGTTTTAGTTAATCATTTGTTTTCAAATCATGCGCAATTACACGCTCAAGCAGATGCTGACTTTCCTCGAAGTGGCCCGTGACAGATCGGTCTCCAAGGCCGCTAGCCGGCTGTTTGTGACCCAACCTGCGGTCTCCATGCAACTGCGCCAGCTGGAGGACGCTTTCGGTTTGCCATTGGTGGAGCCGTCCGGACGCAACATCCAGTTGACCCAGGCCGGAGAGGAATTCCTGATCCACGCCATCGCTGCTTTGGCCCAGTTCAAGAACCTGGAAGCCAGCATGGCCGAGCATGTCGGCCTGAAAAAAGGACGCATTGAACTGGCCGTGGTCAGCACCGTCAAATACTTCGTGCCCATGTTGCTGGTGCGCTTTGCCAAACAGTTGCCGGGCATCGAGATCAAACTGCACATCGATAACCGGGAAAACATCCTGGCCCTGCTGGCGCGCAACGAGGTGGACCTGGTCATCATGGGGCGTACACCCACCCACCTGGATTGCGAGGCCACGCCTTTTTCCACCAACCCCATGGGCATTGTGGGTGCGCCGGACCATCCGTTGTCACGCCGCAAACGCGGCGCTTTCGAGTTGCTGCGCAACCATGGCTTTGTGGTGCGTGAGCCGGGTTCAGGCACGCGCGCCGCCATGGAGCGGCTGTTTGCGCAGCACGACATCCCGATCAAGGTGGTGATGGAAATGCCCAGCAACGAGACCATCAAGCAAGCTGTGATGGCCGGCATGGGCCTGAGTTTTCTTTCACTGCGCACGGTGCGCCATGAGCTGGCCGCGGGCCACCTGGCGCTGCTGGACATCAGCGGCATGCCGATCGTCGGCCACTGGTACGTGACGCACCTGCGTCAGAACCGACTCTCGCCTGCAGCCAAGGCGTTCAAGGATTTTCTGATCGAGCAGGGCGGACCGCTGATTGACGCATGGGCGTGAAGGAATATTGACCGATGCTGGTTGATAGCACTTGTTTTTTCATCATTAATTTCTGATGAATAACAAATAATTATTTACTAGCCCTGATGGAAATTGCTCCCTATAGTCAGGGTCATCAAACCCAACTGACAGGAGCCCGAGATGGACCAATCGAATCGCTACGCCGACCTGAGCTTGAAGGAAGCCGACCTCATTGCCGCTGGTCAGCATATTCTGGTGGCCTACAAGATGAAGCCCAAACCGGGTACCGGCTATCTGGAAGCCGCGGCCCACTTTGCGGCCGAGTCCTCCACCGGCACCAACGTCGAAGTCTCCACGACCGATGATTTCACCAAGGGCGTCGATGCGCTGGTCTATCTGGTTGACGAAGCGTCCGAAGACATGCGCATCGCTTATCCGCTGGATCTGTTCGACCGCAACGTGACCGACGGTCGCTTCATGCTGGTGTCGTTCCTGACCCTGGTGATCGGCAACAACCAGGGCATGGGCGACATTGCGCACGCCAAGATGATCGACTTTTATGTGCCCGCGCGCGTCATCCAGATGTTTGATGGTCCGGCCAAGGGCATTGCCGACCTGTGGCGCATCCTGGGTCGTCCGGTCAAGGATGGTGGCTACATTGCCGGCACCATCATCAAGCCCAAGCTGGGCCTGCGCCCCGAACCGTTTGCGCAAGCCGCCTACCAGTTCTGGCTGGGCGGAGACTTTATCAAGAACGACGAGCCCCAGGGCAACCAGGTGTTCGCCCCGATCAAGAAAACTATTCCACTGGTCTATGACGCCATGAAGCGCGCCCAGGATGAAACCGGTCAGGCCAAGCTGTTCTCGATGAACATCACTGCCGACGACCACTATGAGATGTGCGCCCGCGCCGACTTTGCGCTGGAAACTTTTGGCCCTGACGCCGATAAGCTGGCCTTCCTGGTGGACGGTTTTGTCGGTGGCCCGGGCATGATCACCACGGCGCGGCGCCAGTACCCGAATCAGTACCTGCACTACCACCGCGCTGGCCACGGCATGATCACGTCACCCAGTGCCAAGCGCGGCTACACCTCGTTTGTGCTGGCCAAAATGAGTCGTTTGCAAGGCGCCTCCGGCATCCACGTCGGCACCATGGGCTACGGCAAGATGGAAGGCGAAGGCGACGACAAAGTGATTGCCTACATGATCGAGCGTGACGAATGCCAGGGTCCGGTTTATTTTCAGAAATGGTACGGCATGAAACCCACCACGCCCATCATCTCGGGCGGCATGAACGCCCTGCGTCTGCCTGGTTTCTTCGAGAACCTGGGTCATGGCAACGTCGTCAACACCGCCGGTGGCGGTGCTTACGGGCACATCGACAGTCCGGCAGCGGGAGCGATTTCACTGCGCCAGTCGTATGAGTGCTGGAAGGCAGGGGCTGACCCGGTCGAATTCGCGAAAGAGCATAAGGAATTTGCCCGTGCTTTCGAGTCGTTCCCAGGCGACGCCGACAAACTTTTCCCCGGCTGGCGTTCCAGGCTGGGCGTTGGCCGGTAATTTATCGCCTCAGCAGAGCAGCTGCGCTTGGGTCGCACGGCTCATTTGGCGCTACCAAACGTGCCGCTGAGCAACTCCGGCAGCAGTTCCGGCCTGAGCTTGAAGCCACAGGCTTGCGCATGGCCGCCGCCGTGCATGCTTTCGGCCAGGGGAATGCAATCAAAGCTGCGCTGCGAGCGCAAGCCGGCTTTGATGACACCGCTTTTGTCGACGCACCACATCAGCGCAAACGTGCCGCTCTGTTTGGACAACATGTCGCCGACCAGGCTGTGAAAGACACCGGGTGCATTGACCATCAAACCCCGCACGCCATTGAAGGTGAGAGCGTGTGCACCTTCGGCAATACCAACAGCGAGTTTGCTGAACTTCTCGTCCATGGCCCGTCCGCATTCAACATAAATTGACAACTGAGCGGGATCGAAAAAAGCTATTTCCTGCCAGCGAGCAAAGTCGAACGGCTCCATGTCCAACGCGGCCAGAAAACCGGCACTCTCAGGGTACTGCCAGACCCAGATGTCTCGGTCTTCAACAAAGCGCACCAGATCAGGCACCGCTTGCTCGGGCAGGAAAAACTCCCACGCCAGTCTTGCCCCTGACTTTTGCATATCGAAATGGACGACGCCACAGCGACTGACAAAACCCACCAATTTGTCGGCTGCACTTTTGTGGTGGTCCAGCAGCACCAGCTTGGCAGCGCGCTCGTCAATGGCGCGCAAAAGTTCAGGTGAAAAAGAAAAATCGAGAATGTAGACGGCCCGGCCAGCCAGCGCAGGCAGATCGTCCACCGACTTGATATCGCCATGATCCAGCCCCAAATATTGCGCCCTGTCCTCAAAAAAAAGCCGGGCCGCCAGGGCCGCCGCAAAGCCGTCCGGACAGCTATGGCCGTGGTAAATCACCAGCGGCTGTGGGTCATTTTTATCAGGGCGAATCGACAGACTCAGGGGACGAATGGTTTTCATGGGGGAAATGATAGCGCCCTCCCTAAAATAGTGCCATGGATGCCTCCGATACCCCGCCATTGTTCATGGCCCACATCGAGCCCGATGGGCGCCAGTTTGACGCTTGGTCCACGCAACCCCTGCTGGCCTCGCTTGAGCAAGGCGGCATCGATTGGCCCAGCTCGTGCCGCAACGGCACTTGTCGCACCTGCGTCGGGCAACTTGTGCGTGGATGGGTGCGCTACGACATCGAATGGCCGGGCTTGAGCGCTGAAGAAAAGGCACAAGGCTATGTGCTGCCGTGCGTCGCTTTTCCGTGCTCGGACCTGGTGCTGCGCCAGGCCATAGGGTAAGAACAGTTCGCAATTTCGTCATCGCGAGACCGAAGGTCGTGGCGATCCACAACCCCTGGATTGCCGCGCTGCGCTCGCAACGGCAAATCCTTACGAAGGCTTGGGAATCTTCTTAAACCTGATCAGCCGGTCCAACTCAATCGCGTCCTTCTTGACCTGACGCAGGGCATCGAGTTTTTGTCCGGCGGCCAGCCACTGGGTAAATTCCTCCGGGCTTTCCAGCGTGATACGGCCCATCACCGCCGCACGAAAATCGTGGATCACGATCTCGGCAGCTTTTTGCAGATTGACCCGTTTGCCACCTTGCAGGGCACCGCGTTTGCGGCCAATGGCCTCCAGCAACTCTTCGTCGCTCATGGTGGCCACAGCTTCCAGCTGGAAGCGCGCTTCCAGCAGCGCCGGGTAATGAGTTTTAAGATAGGCTAGCAGCTCCAGCGCCACCTCTTCTTCGTTGAAGGCATTGCGACCAATGGCCCCGCTGGCAGCCAGGTTGTAGCCGCTCTTGGCGACGATGATGCGCGGCCACAGCACACCGGGTGTGTCATACAGGTAAAAATCGTCGGCCAGAGAAATCCGCTGCTCCAGCTTGGTGACGCCGGCCTCGTCACCGGTCTTGGTGGCACGCTTGCCGGTAAGTGTGTTGATGAGCGTCGATTTGCCAACGTTGGGGACGCCGCAGATCAGCACCCGCATCGGCTTGACCATGCCGCCGCGATTCGGTGCCAGCTCGAAACACGCTTGCGCCAGCGCCTTGGCGGGCGCACTGACGCTGGCATCGAGCCCGATGGCGCGGGTGCCGGGCTGGCTGTTGTAATGCGCCAGCCACTGCGTGGTGCGGGTCGGGTCGGCCAGGTCCTGCTTGTTCAATACCTTGAGCGTTGGTTTGCCCGCCGTGAGCTCGGCCAGCATCGGGTTGGCACTGGACCCCGGCAGACGCGCATCAAGCAACTCAAGCACCACATCGATGTTTTTGATGCGTTCCCCAATCGCCTTTTTGGTCAAATGCATATGACCCGGGAACCATTGAATGGCCATCTGTTATTCCTTACTCGTTGACCCGGGCACGCAAGGCCTTGGTCTCGGAGCGCTGGCTTTTGGCAACGCGCAGTCGTTGCTTCGATCCATAGCTGGGTTTGGTGGCACGCCGGGTCTTGGGCGGCAGCGCCACACTGTTCGCCAATTCATGCAAACGGGAAAAGGCATCCAGCCGGTTCATCTCTTGCGTGCGGTGTTGCTGTGCCTTGATCACCAGCACGCCGTCCTTGGTGATGCGGCTGTCACGCAACCCAAGTAGTCGCTCCTTCACGTCTTCGGGCAGGGATGAGGCAGAGATGTCAAAACGCAGATGAATGGCGCTGGAGACCTTGTTGACGTTTTGCCCGCCCGCGCCTTGCGCACGAATGGCCGTGATCTCGACCTCGACCTCGTTGATTTCCAGCAGCGGCGGAGAAATGGGTTCAACCATGAAAACGGATTTATAAATTCGTGGATTCCGACCTTCGCCTGAATGACAAAAAATATCTCAGACTGTAGCGCTTTCCAACTCGGGCGCAGACACATAACGCGCCACAAAAGCGCCCACCGTGCTAGCGGGCAGTGGCAGCCAAACGGTGTGGCCACTGCCCGGCGCCACGCTGATGGGCTGGCCCTCGGTGTTCTCCATGTGCGTCAGTTGCACATCGTGATTGCCGCCAGGGTGAATGATCTCCAGCCAGTCACCCACCGAAAATCGGTTTCTGACATTGACTTCGGCCAAGCCACGCGCCGCGTCAAACGACAGCACATCACCCACGTACAGACTGCGACCCGATTCGGAATAACCGCGCAGGTAGTTTTGCGTCGACTCTGGCGTGTGACGCTGAAAAAAACCGGAGGTGTAGCCGCGATTGGCCAGGCCTTCGAGCTGCCCCAGCAAGGCCGGGTCCAGCTCGCGCCCGGCCACCGCATCGGCAATCGCCTGGGCGTAGCTTTGCACCGTGCGCGCCACGTAATAGGGACTCTTGGTGCGACCCTCGATCTTGAGCGAATCGACGCCGATTTCCACCAACCGCTGGACGTGCTCGATGGCGCGCAGGTCTTTGGAATTCATCACGTAAGTGCCGTGTTCGTCCTCTTCAATCGGCATGAAACTTCCCGGGCGCTGGCTTTCCTCGATCACATAGACCTCGGCGCGCTCAGGCTCATGTTCAGCAGCCGCCTGCGGCGCCAGAATATCGCCTGACGCATCGACCACGCCAGGCAGGGTTTTGTAATCCCAGCGGCAGGAATTGGTGCAGCTACCCTGATTGGCATCACGGTGGTTGAAGTAGCCCGACAGAAGGCAGCGCCCCGAATAGGCGATGCACAGCGCACCGTGTACAAACACTTCAAGCTCGGTGTCCGGGCACTCCTGGCGAATTTGCGCCACCTGGTCCAGCGACAACTCGCGCGACAGAATCACACGGCTGACACCGACATTTTTCCAGAAGCGCACCGCCGCCGAATTAACGGTGTTGGCCTGCACCGAGAGGTGAATTTCCATCTCGGGCCAGTTCTCGCGCACCATCATGATGAGACCAGGGTCGGACATGATCATGGCGTCGGGCTGCAAGGCAATCACCGGCGCCATGTTCTGCACATAGCTCTTGATCTTGTTGTCGTGCGGGAAGATGTTGGACACCAGATAGAACTTGTGGCCCAACTCGTGCGCGCGGTCGACGCCCTGCTTGAGAACCTTGATGTTGCCAAAGTCGTTGTTGCGCACCCGCAGCGAATAACGCGGCTGACCGGCATAAACGGCAGTGGCGCCAAAGGCGAAGGCGGTCTCCAGCATCTTGAGCGATCCGGCCGGCGCCAGCAATTCAGGTGTCTTCATGAAATTACTCAACTCGCGTGATCGAGGTTGGTTTAAAGCCCAGATCAGCCGCTTTGCCTTTGCGACCGCGTGCCGCCCTGGCGTTATTGAGGCTGCGAATCTCCAGCGTTTCCTCGCGTTGTTTGCCGCCGCGACCGATGCCCTCAATCTTGACACTGCGGGTGTAGGCCGCTGCCCCCGCCAGGGTGTCTTTGTCAACCAGGTCAATCAGCATCAGTCCACGACCACCATTGCCCAGAGTTTTGAGGTCCTTGATCTCGAACGTCAGGATGCGACCGCCGGTGGAGGCGCAGGCCACATGGGTAGCGGGCAACAAGGGTACGGCGCCGGAGCTGCCAGCCACCGGCGAGGGCCGACACAGCACCTCGCCTGCGTTGCAGGTGACAAATGATTTACCGGCCTTGAGTCTGGAGCTCATGTTCTCGATTGTCGCGATAAAACCGTAACCGGCCGAACTGCTGAGCAGCAGCGTCGCGTTGGCCGGGCCGCAAAAGTAATACAGCAACTGCGTGCCGCTCTCGAGTTCGAGCAGCGTCGTGATCGGTTGACCGTCACCGCGAGCCCCGGGCAACAAGGACACTGCCACCGAGTAAATGCGTCCGTTGTTGCCAAACGCCAGCAGCATATCGACCGTGCGGCATTCAAAGCAGCCATACAAGCCATCGCCGGCTTTGAAGACAAAGCTCGCAGCCTCAAGACCATGGCCTTTTTGAACCCGCACCCAACCTTTTTCACTGACCACCACCGTCACTGGCTCGTCCACCACCCTGACTTCCAGGACAGCTTTTTTCTCGGCCTGGATCAGCGTGCGCCGGGGATCGGAAAAGGTTTTGGCATCCGCCTCGATTTCCTTGGTCATCAGGCGCCGCAGCGCTGTCGGGCTGGCCAGAATTTCTTCCAGCTTCGACTGCTCTTCACGCAGCGTGCCGAGCTCCTGCTCAATCTTGATGGCCTCCAACCGGGCCAACTGGCGCAGACGAATATCCAGAATATCGTCAGCCTGCCGTTCCGACAAATTGAAGCGTGCCATCAGCGCCGCTTTCGGCTCATCAGACTGGCGAATGATGGCAATCACTTCGTCAATATTGAGCAGCACCAGCTGCCGGCCTTCGAGGATGTGGATGCGATCCATCACCTTCGCAAGTCGATGCTGCGAGCGGCGCTGCACCGTGACCTGGCGGAATTCAATCCACTCCGTCAACATCTGGCGCAAGGACTTCTGCGTCGGTCGGCCATCAAGCCCGACCATGGTCAGATTGATCGGGCTCGATGTCTCCAGACTGGTGTGGGCCAGCAGCGTGGTGATGAGTTCCTGCTGCGCGATTCGGCTGGTCTTGGGCTCGCACACCAGGCGCACGGCGGCGTCTTTGCTGGATTCGTCGCGCACTACGTCGAGCACCGACAACAGCGTCGCCTTGAGTTGGTTCTGTTCCAGCGAAATGGCTTTTTTGCCAGCCTTGATTTTGGGATTGGTCAGTTCTTCAATTTCTTCCAGCACGCGCTGGGTACTGACTCCGGGTGGCAACTCGGTCACCACCAGTTGCCATTGACCGCGCGCCAGTTCTTCGATCTTCCAGCGCGCACGCACCTTGATTGATCCGCGCCCGCTTTGGTAAGCGTCGGCGATGTCAGTTGCCGTGCTGGTAATTTGCCCACCACCGGGATAGTCGGGGCCGGGGACGAGCGCGAACAGCTCTTCATGGCTGAGCTTGGGGTTCTTGATCAGCGCCACGCAGGCGTGGGCCACTTCGCGCAAATTGTGGCTCGGGATTTCGGTCGCCAGACCCACAGCAATGCCGCTGGCGCCGTTGAGCAACGCAAACGGCAACCGGGCCGGCAACTGGCGCGGCTCTTCGGTGGAGCCGTCGTAATTGGGTGTGAAATCGACCGTGCCCTCGTCAATCTCGTCGAGCAGCAAGCTGGTGATTTTGGCCAATCTGGCCTCGGTGTAACGCATGGCGGCGGCACCATCACCGTCTCGGGAGCCGAAGTTGCCCTGGCCGTCGATCAGCGGATAACGCTGTGAAAAATCCTGCGCCATGCGCACCAGCGCGTCGTAGGCGGCCTGGTCACCGTGCGGATGAAAGCGGCCCAGCACATCGCCCACCACACGGGCGCACTTGACCGGTTTGGCGCCCGAGTTGCCATT
>JANXLW010000011.1 GCA_025354965.1 Betaproteobacteria bacterium | reverse complement strand
GCGCGGCTATGTCCAGATCGAGACTCCCGCACTCGCTGGTGCGGCTGGTTTGAAAGACATCACCGGTGCAGTTGGTAGTGAGCACATTCTGGCCACTTACCCGGACGGCACACCCATCAAGGACGCCAACGGTGCCCAAGTGTATTTCGCGCACAAGCCGCATTACCTTGGCCCAGTCATTCTTGCCAGCCATGGCACGCCGGTGCGGATCAAGTTCGACAACTACATGCCTTATACCGATGCCACTGGCAAGTCGGTCGGCTCCTGGAACGGCACCGGCGGTGAATTACCGATTCCGGTCGATGAGACGATTCCGGGCGGCGGTTTGGTCCTCGACGCCGCTGGCAAGCCTGTCCTCGGTGCGAACGGACTTCCCATCAAGATGGGCCAGAACCGGATCGCCATCCACTGGCACGGCGGTGACACCCCCTGGACCGGTGATGGCACGCCGCATCAGTGGTTCGCACCAAAGGGCGATATCTCGTACACGCTGCAAAATGACGCAGACCATCCCCACGGCTTGGGCAAGGGCGCCTCGGCGGCCAATGTGCCTGACATGGCTGACCCAGGCGATGGCTCTTACACCCTGTACTACCCTAACCAGGAAATGAGCGGTCGTCTGATGTTCTATCACGACCACGCCTCCGGCCTGACCCGCCTCAACGTATACAACGGCACCGCCGCCGGTTATGTGGTCTATGACCCGACCGAATTGACCCTCGCCGCCAACGCGCTGGGTACCACGCTGGCTACCAAAAATGCCGGCGGGCTGCCCACCGGTCTGCTTGACGCCGTGGGTATCCCGCTGGTGTTGCAGGACAAGACCTTCGTGCCAAAGAACATTGGCCCCACCGCTGTCGATTCGGCCCTCAAACCCGCATCACAAGATGCCAAATGGGACTTGAACCATTGGGGTCAGCCGGGCGATCTGTTCTTCCC
The DNA here is from genome assembly GCA_025354965.1 of Betaproteobacteria bacterium. Lineage (GTDB taxonomy): Bacteria > Pseudomonadota > Gammaproteobacteria > Burkholderiales > Burkholderiaceae_C > Rhodoferax. The sequence continues at coordinate 21,305 of JANXLW010000011.1, read as the reverse complement.
GCACGTCTATGAAACCAACCAGGACCCGAACTCCATCGATGGTACCAACCCGGTCGGGCGCTGGGACTGGGGCCCCTGGTTCTGGCCGGTGTTCCCGGCGCAGTATTCGTTGCCAACCGGCAACTATGGCGACGTCACCACCAGCCCGGAAGCCTTTATGGACACCGCCGTGGTCAACGGCAAGGCCTATCCGTTCATGACGGTCGATCCAAAAAGCTACCGGTTTCGCATTCTCTCCGCCGGCAACGACCGTTCGCTGAACCTTAGTCTTTACCAGGCGGTGGACGGCGCGGGCAAGGTCTGCGATGCCACCAACGCTGCGCCGACGCCTAACCCCACGCAACCCTACACCATCAATGGCGTGGCGCAAGGCGTCCCGGCCTTATGTACGGAAGTCAAGATGGTGCCCGCTAAACCGACCCCTGGCTTCCCTGCCACCTGGCCCACCGACGGTCGTGCCGGTGGTGTGCCCGATCCGGCTACCGCCGGACCAGACTTTGTGCAGATCGGTAACGAAGGCGGCTTGCTGCCCGCGGTGGCGGTCTGGAAATCGCAGCCGGTGGTCTATGAACAAAACGTGCGCAGCATCACCGTGTTCAACATTCTGGATCACGGTTTGACACTGATGCCCGCCGAACGCGCCGACGTGTTTGTTGACTTCAGCAACTACGCCGGTCAAACCCTGATTCTGTACAACGACGCACCGGCCCCGATGCCAGGTTACGACCCACGCATCGACTACTACACCGGTGTGGGTGACCAAACCGCTGCCGGTGGCGCCTACGACACCCTGGCCGGTTACGGCCCCAATACCCGCACCTTCATGCAGATCAAGGTGAACGCAACGAACACCTCTGGCGGCGGCCCCTTGAATGTGGCGGCACTGACAGCCGCACTTCCGGTCGCTTACGCTGCCACACAGCCGGCGCCCATCATTCCCGAGTCCGTCTACAACGCCGCCTTTGGTACTGCCAATACCGACAACTACACCCATATCGGTACTGGTTCTGGCACATCACCCTACTGGGTGCTGAACGGCGCGCCGTTTGCGGTGACGGGCCTCACGCTCAGCACCGGCGGTTCGCTCTATCCGGTTGCACCCGCAGCACCACCAGTAGTCACGATTGATCCGCCGAAGTGCACGCCCATCGTTGCTGGCACGGCTTGCGCTGCGGCTACTGCCACCGCAACGATAACCGCAGGCGTGGTGACAGGCTTGACCCTGACCAGCCCAGGCGCTGGCTACAACACGCCACCGGCGGTGACCTTCGCAGCACCGGGTGTGGTCGGTGGTACTGTCGCTTCAGCCTTGATCTCCACCAACGGCCTGCCGGTCATCAACAAGGCGATTCAAGAATTGTTCGACCCGGTTTATGGCCGCATGAACGCGACCCTGGCGGCAGAACTGCCGTTCTCGACCGCCACGGTGGCTACCACCATCCCCTTGAGTTACACCGATACCCCGATCGAATACCTCGATGCCATCAAGGACGGTGAAACCCAGATCTGGAAGATCACCCACAACGGCGTGGACTCGCACCCGGTGCACTTCCACCTGGTCAACGTGCAGCTCATTAACCGGGTGGGCTGGGACGGTGTCGTCAAGCCGCCAGCAGCCAATGAAGTGGGCTGGAAAGAAACCGTCCGCATGAACCCGCTGGAAGACGTGTATGTCGCAGTCAAAGCCAAGCATCCGGTGGTGCCGTTCGGTCTGCCGACCAGTGCGCGTCTGCTTGACCCGTCGGAAGCTGTCGGTGCCACCGCAGGCCTGACCAACATCGACCCGATGACCGGTGGCGCCCCGACCTTCCAGATGCAACTGGTGGGTGGTGTGTTGACCAAAGTCGCCACCGCTCAGTATTCCAACCAGATGACCTCTTTTGACAACGAGTACGTCTGGCACTGCCACATCCTGGGTCACGAAGAATTCGACTTCATGCGCCCGATGATCTTCCATCCGAATGTCGTGGTACCGGATGCACCGGCGACGGTGGCTGTTGTCGGCAACACGGTGACTTGGGTCGACACGACGCCGGTCGGCGGTCAGGATGCCCAGGGCATTCCCACTGCTGGCACCAACGCCGCCTACCCGACACCGACCAGCAGCCCGAAGAACGAGATCGGATTCAAGATCTATGCCAATGTGACCCTCGATGCCAACGGATATGTTCCAGCCGGAGCAGTTCCCGTTGCGATGGTTCCTGCCAACGTCACCACCTTGGTCGACGCATCCGGCGTCCTTGTGGCCGCAGTTGCTGCCACAGTAGCTCCAGCGACCCCAGTCGCAGTGGTCGCCTACAACGCGGCGGGTAATTCTGTGGCCGGTACGGCATCGACTACGACCACAGCAACGGCCACTGTTACGCCACCGGTGCCCCCGGCCGCTACACCTGGCACGGCTGCTGTCCCGGTGGCAACGATCGATGGCCTCGGCACGACAGTGACCGTGGCCAGTACCACTGGTCTGGTGGTTGGCGCCTCAGTGTCTGGCGGGGGCTTCCCGCAAGGCACGACAATCACGGCGATCACGGGCCTCACCACTTTCACGACTTCGTTCGCCAGCACCTTGGCCACAGGTACGGCCGGTGTCAGCGTGGCTCCCTTGACCATCTCGCTGGCCGCCGCAGCGGCAACGCCAACCCCGGCCGCATCTGCAGCGCCTAGCGGCTTGTCGCAGGTGACAAATGCGAATGGTACGGTGACGCTGAACTGGACCGCTGTGCCGGGTGCAACCAGCTACACCGTGAGCATCACCGAGACCACGGGCGCAGTGCCGGCTGTGGTAACAACCACGGTTTCGACAGTGGGTGTGGTGGCACCGGCGACAGTGCCGGCGGCAACCTTTACTACCGGTGTTCTCAACAGCGGCTCGACGTATTCCTTCGCAGTTACCGCGACGACGCGCAATGGCACCACCGTGGCGGCGATCACGGGCTTGACCAACTCGCCGACGCTGCCCCCAGTCGCCTTTACCGGTGCGGCCGACGCTGTTGGGTCGAAATCGATCACCTTGCAATGGGCCAACAACGCCCTGAACAAGAACAATGTGGCTGGTCTGCAGCTCACCTGGACGCCAGCCGGTGGTGCCGCGGTCAGCAAGACCTTCGCGGCGACAACCACGGGTGCCACGGTGATCGGTCTGACGGCCGGGACTGCATACAGCTTTACGTTGCAGGCAATGAGTAATGTGGTGGCGTTCAATTCAGCGACTGTGCCTTTGGCAGCCGCGGTCACCGCGCCGTAAACCGAGTTGCCGGTGTCCATTTCATTGGGCACCGGCAGTTTGGTTAACAAGTATTTTTTAGGATTGCAGGGCGTCGCGCGTATTTCACAGCACCGCCTTATGCAAGCAGGTTTAGACAAATGGTTAACATTTTCAGGGAGTCAGACATCGTGAAGAAACCCCAGCACAGTTCTTTCAAGTTCAGCCCAATTGCCGCCGCCGTCGCTATGGCGCTGACCTCGCAATTCGCTGCCAACGTCGCGCAGGCCGGTTCAGGTTTTGGTGCTGGTGTTACCACCGCCAATGTGCCCAACGCGGTTGCGACCTATTACGCCAACAGTCCGGCGGGCCCGGCACCGACCTGGGTCAACGGCGTCCAGCAGATTCGGGTTGACGGCAGCGCGCTGCCGGTCACGGCCCAGAGCGGCACTTTGCTGCGCAAGTTCGTCGATACCTTGCCGGGTTTCGGTTCTGGCAACGCCAACAATCTCGGCCAATACATTCCGGTTGCCGTCGCGGAAAAGTGGATCGACCCGAATGGCGTCACCACGGCGGATGACTACTATGAAATCGCGGCAGTTGAGTTCACAGAAAAAATGCACTCTGACCTGCCCAAGGCCACCAAATTGCGTGGCTATGTGCAGTTGGAAACCGCCGGCAATAAAGCTACCAGCAAGCATATCGCGCTGACTTATCCGAACGGCGCTCCTATCCAGAAGAGCGTTACCGATCCGGTGACCGGGGTGGTGACGCAGGTCCAGGTCCTTGCCTACGACAACCCGCATCACCTCGGCCCAGTCATCACCGGGTCCAGGGGCACGGCCGTACGCGTCAAGTTCACCAACTACCTGCCGGTCGGCGGCAAGATGTTCCTGCCGCTTGACACCACGCTGCCCGGCGCCGGCCTCGGCCCGGATGGCAAGACGCCGTACGGTCAGAACCGTGCCGGCATGCACCTGGTTGGTGGCCAGGCCCCTTGGATCAGCGCCGGTTCCCCACACCAGTGGGTTGCGCCGGTTGGCGAAGTGACACCTTACGCGAAGGGCGCCAGTGCCCAGAGCGCACCCGACATGCTCGACCCGGGCAATGGCTCGGTCAACCTGGTGTTTCCGAACGACATGTCGGCACGTTTCACCTTCATTCAGGACCGCACCTCCGGCATGACCCGGCTGAACGCGTACGCTGGTCTTGAAGCCGCGTATATGGTGACCGACCCGATCGAGCAGACGCTCATCACCGGCGGCACCCTGTCGGGCGGTGGCCTGAAGACGTCAGTCACATTGGCTGCCGGTGTTATCCCAGCCGCCCAGCTCCCGCTGATCATCGAAGACAAAACCTTCGTGCCAGCCAACATTGCTCAGCAAGACACACTCTGGAATGATCCCAACTGGGGCGCCGCTGGCGACCTGTGGTTCCCGCACGTGTACGAACCCAACCAGGATCCGAAGCAAGCCAGCGGTGGGAATCCAGTCGGTCGTTGGGACTACGGCCCGCTGTTCTGGCCGATCTTCCCGGTGCATCCTGCCAAGGCCACCTTGCCTTCGCCGAGCTTCGTCCCTGAGGCCTACCATGACACGCCGGTCATCAACGGCACCGCCTACCCAACCGTCACGGTCGAGCCCAAGGCTTATCGCGTGCGCTTGCTCAACGCCAGTAACGACCGTTTCGTTAACCTGGGCCTGTACAAAGCTGACCCGTCGACCACGGTGGCACCGGTGCTGGACGCCAATGGCAACCCGGTAGTCAATGCTGCCGGCGTGCAGCAATTCATGACCGGCACCGAAGTCAAGATGGTGCCTGCCGCCCCGATCGATACCGCCGGCAGCCCGCCCGGATGGGACACGGTGGCTGGCGTTCAGAAGCCGCTGCCACAGTTTGGTACCACCTTCCCGTGGAACATCAACGCCGAGCCCTCTGGCCCGACCCGCGCCTGGCCGGTCGATGGCCGTGCCGGTGGCGCGCCTGACCCAACCACCTCCGGCCCGGACTTCATCGTCATCGGCAACGACGGTGGTCTGCTACCGCGGGGCGTGGACATTCCGCCGCAACCCGTCACTTACGAGCAAAACCGCCGCTCCATCACAGTGACCAACATCTACGGCTACGGCCTGCTGCTGGGCCCGTCAGAACGCGCCGACACCATCGTCGACTTTTCCGCCTATGCAGGCCAGACGCTGATTCTGTACAACGATGCACCGGCACCCACGCCGTTCAACGACCCGCGTGACGACTACTACACCGGCAACCCGGACCTGTCGTCACAGGGTGGTGCCTATTCGACCCTGCCAGGCTATGGTCCGAATACCCGCACCATGATGCAGATTAAGGTCGGCACGGCGGTGACTTCCGGCGGCCCGCTCAACGCAGCTGCCCTGGCGGCTGCTTTGCCTGCCGCCTATGCCGCATCGCAACCGGCGCCCATCGTGCCGGAAACCATCTACAACCCGGCCTTTGGCACCACCGACACCGACAACTACGCCCGTGTTGCCACCGGCTCTGCCGCACAACCGAGTTTGATCGTCAACCACAGCGGTTCAGTGACCCTGACCGGGTTCAGCCTGATCACCTCCGGCGGTGCTGGCACCGGCTCGGGTTCGGGTTACGCGACCCCACCACAGGTGGTTCTCACCGGCGGCGGCGGCGCGGGTGCCAGTGCCAGCGCAACGATCAACGCGGTGGGCCAAGTCAACGCCGTCAATCTCACCAGTGTGGGTTCGAATTACACCTCTGCGCCCACGGTCACCTTCATTCCGAACAACTCTGTTTCAGGTGTCCTCGTCGGTGATGGCGGAGCTGGCTATACCGCACCGGTGACCGTCACCTTGTCGGGTGGCGGACTCGCTAATCCGACTGTCGTGCCTGCGAGCATTGCGCTCTCCATCGCGGGCGTGAGTACGGCGCTGTCCGGTACTGGCGCACCGGTTATCACGGCTGCGGGTTCCGGTTACCTGGTGCCGCCAACGGTGACTTTCTCCGCACCCACCGGAACGGTCACCTCCGGCGCGCCAGTGACCGCTACCGGCACCGCAACGATTTCGACCTCGCCGTTACTTGGTGGTACAGCCACCGTGACAAACCCTGGAGCAGGCTTTACCAATGCCGCTCCCAAGGTTGTGGTCAGTGCGCCGCAGAATGCCGGTACCACGGCAACCGCCTCCGCGTCCGTCGGCTTCGCGGTTTCCCCGACCATCACCTTCACGCCCGGCAACGGTTTCGACTCTGCAACCACGACAGTGACCTTATCCGCTCCCAATTTGGTGAATGGTATCCAGGCCCTTGCGACGGCTACAGTTGACTCCACGACGGGAAGTCCCACGATTGGACAAATCACTGCGATCACTTTGGATCCGTTGAATCCTGGCTCTGGCTACACGGCGGCACCGACTGTGGTGATCACCGATAAATACTTCAACGCGACGTCGACGGGCACAGCCACGCTTGCTGCAGCTAGCGGCAAGGTATTTGGCGTTAACGTTCTGACGGGCGGCTCAGGCTACACCGCGCCGGCCACCATCACAGTTTCCGATGTCACAGGCACAGGCACTGCCGCATCGGCCACTGCAGCTCTGGCCGGTACCGCGGGTACGGTCACCGGTTTGACCGTTACCACTGGCGGCAGTGGCTACGCCGGCGTGCCAACGGTCACGTTCACTGACGTCACACCCGTCAGCGCTACCCACGTAGCTGCTACGCCAGCACAAGCGAACGTAGCGCTCTCCACTTCGCCTGGCGCCATCCTCAGTGTCAACAATTTGGCCATGCCACCCGCCGCAGCGTTTAGCGCTGGGGTTGCGGGCTTTAGCTCGGCGCCGACTATCGGCTTTGCGGGTGGTACCGGTACCGGTGCGTTGGCGACCGTGGGCATCGCACCAGTGGGTGTGGGCGCGCAAGCCACCGTCACGACCGCGACCAGCGTCGCCATTCCGGTGCTCACCAAGGCCGAGCAGGAGTTGTTTGACGACTACGGCCGCTACAACTCCACTGGCGGTGTCGAACTGCCGTTCACCACCGCTGCCATCCAGACCACGATTCCCCTGGGCTACATCGATGCGCCGACCGAAATCCTCGGCGACGATGAGATGCAAATCTGGAAATTGGTCGACAACGGTTTGTGGAGCAACTCCATCCACTTCAGCGGTTGGGACGTCCAGTTAGTGAACCGGGTCGGCTGGGACGGCACGGTCAAGCCACCAGCCAGCAATGAGGTCGGCTGGAAGGACACCATTCGCCTGAACCCGTTGGAAGACGCCGTCGTTGCCATGCGCGCCAAGGCGCCGAACGTTGCGTTCGGCCAACCTCGCAGCACGCGCCTGCAGGATCCGTCCAAGGCGCTGGGTACCGGCAACTTCCCGGTTGCACCTGCGGCGCCTGTCGCCGGGACACAGTACGCCTCGGGTCTGGGCTTCCTGGCCGACCCGAACGTGGTCACTCAAGCGGGCACCATGAACTCGCTGACCGTGGGTGTGGGCAAACCCTTGCTCGCCACCAGCACCAACACGGCTGCGCTGGCAGGCAGCACCACAGGCAACTTTGACAACGAGTTTGTCTGGGGCTCGGCCATCCTGGGCCATTCGGAAAATGACCTGACCCGTCCGGTGGTGTTCAACCCGATCGTGATCACGCCGGCAGCACCGACGGTGCTGGCTGACGCCTTGGGTGTGGGCACCTTGACCTGGACCGACCCAACACCGGCTGCACAGTTGGCGAATCCGCTCGCCGTGCCGCCAGTGGCTGCCACCTTGGGTAACCCGCAGAACGAAATCGGCTTCAAGGTCCTGCAAGCGCCAATCACCAAACTGGCCACTTACGCTGTTGGCGCATTCACGCCGGTGGCGACCCCGTTCGCTGCGGTGCCGGCCAACGTCGTGAGCTACAAGGAACCCACGGCCCTGGTTGCGCCGAATCTGCCGCAGTACTACGCCTACCAGGTCGTTGCCTACAACGCAGCTGGTGATTCCGCACCGACCAATGTCTGGTACGAAGCACCACCGAAAGCGCCGACAGTGGGTGGCGTCCCGCTGCTGACACCGGTCTTCCTGCCGGCGCTGAAGAACACGGCGGACGTGCAGATGACGCTGAATTGGGTGGACAACGCCGTTAATGAGACCAACTACATCGTCACCAAAACCGGTGGCGTGGGCGCCACGCTCGACCCGGTCACCAAGCAGGTGACAGGTGGAACGGTCACCATCCTGACGACGCCGCCTAACCCGCTGCCGGGCTCGCAAAACACGACCTATGTCGACCTCGTCCCCTTGGTAGAAGGCGCGCCGTACCAGTACGACGTGATCGCCCGCAACTCGTTTGGTGATTCGACGCCGGTCTTGTCAGGTGCCATGGTGGCTCCGATCTCTATGCCATTGGCACCCACCAACCTGTTGGCCACACCGACGGTCGCAAGCTGCCCGACGGATGCCCTGACGAAGGCGATCGTTCCGACGAAGTGCAAGCCTGACGACGTGGTGCTGACCTGGACCGACAACGCCTTCAACGAAACCCGTTACGACGTGTTGCGCAATGGCGCCGTCATCGGTACGGCTGCCGCGACCGCCCTCAACACCTTGGGCGGCAAGCTGAGCTACACGGACGCCACGGCGCAAGAAGGTGTGGCTTACACGTACACGGTGGATGCTGTCAACACCACCGGTATCGCACAAGCCGTGGATGCTGCAGGGGTGGCGGTGACCGTGCCGGTGACCTTGGCCAACACGGTGCCTACCGTGCCATCTAACCCGGTGATGACACCTTCCACCTCATTGGTGGCAAGTGGTACTGGCCAGGTGTATGCCGATACCGCAACCCTGACCTGGAGCGACAACGCCTACAACGAGTCGGGTTACCAGATCACCCGCTCGATCACCGCACCCGCCGCTCTGACGGCGACCGCGCCGTTGGTCATCAATGTGCCTGGCAGCCTGGCTAACAACCCCATGGGCACCAAGACTGCAGCCTGGGCAAGCAGCCCGGTGCTGAGCTTTGCCGACAACAAGGGCCTGATCGACGGTGTGACTTACCAGTACGCCATCGCTGGGACCAACTTCGTTGGAACCGGCCCAGCTGCGACCGTGACCAAGGCGATGCCTGGCATCTACATCGTACCGCCGAGCAACTTCACTGCTACCGCCAACCGCGCCGGATCATCGATCAGCCTGTGCTGGAATGACAATTCCAACAACGAGACCGACTTCTTGCTCGAGGAAAATGTGACGAACCAGGTCACCGCACCGGGTCAGATTGGCACATGGACGGTCCCGACCGGCTCGCCCATGGTTCGCTCAGCGCAAGGCACAACGTCCACCACAGCCACCACGGGTAACCAGGTTTGCTTCAACCGGGCCAACATGCTGACCACGGTGGGCAATGTCTACACTTACCGGTTGAGCGCACGCAACCTGGCCAATTTCAGCGACTCGCATCCGTACCAGTACGCGCAGGCCAGTTTGCTGGGCCCCGTGTTTGCTACGACCGGTGTGTCAACACTGGCTGTGCCGACGGTATCCACCACGGGACGTGTGACCTTGAACTGGACTGCGGTGCCGCTGACGCAGGTGACACCTTCGACGGGCATCACCATGAGCTACCAGTTGTTTGCCAACGGCGTGCAGCTGGCGCAGACCAACTTGTTGACCTTCAACTACCGTCCGACCTTGGCTGCTCTGGCTTTGGGCATCACCTACACGGTGAAACCGGTAGCGACGGCGATCCGGCAGGCTAACCCGACGGCCTACGGTTCGACCGTGGGACCGGTGTCCAACAGCCAGCCGTTGATTGTCGTGGCGCCAGCCGCGCCGGCAACGCCCACAGCCACGGCCTTGGTGGCTGCAGGCAACAACTACACCTCGACCTTGAGCTGGGCGACTGTGACGGGTGCCACCAGTTACGTGGTGCAGCCTTTCGCAGGTGGTGTGGCGCAAAATCCGATCAATGTGACGGCGGTGGCTGGTGCAACCCAGACCCGTGCGGTGACCTTGGTGGCAGGCAACAACTACACCTACACGGTGGCAGCGGTGAATTTTGCAGGTACCTCGGCACCATCGGCAGCGCTGGCGATGAACACGCCACCAGCCCGGTCGGCGAACTTCCAGGCTAACTTGGCCGCGACCCGCAATATCATTGTGGACTGGACGAACGTGTCGACCAACATCACTGGCTGGACGATTCAGCGTCGGCTGGGCACGGTCTGGACGACAATCACACCGACGGTGACTTTTGTTGCACCTGATGCGTATTCGTTCAACGATACGTCGATGACTGCTGCAGGCACCTATGCCTACCGTGTGATGGCAACCAGCGCCGGTGGTAACACACCGACGGCAATCACCACAGCCACGGTGACCAACACGGTGACCACACCTTAAGCGGCATAGCACCATAATCGCCGGTGTCAGCCAACGCTGGCACCGGCGATTTTTTTTACTGATAAAGTTTTCACTGCACAGGTTTCAAATGGAAAGCAAAGACATGTTGAAGAAAAGCTGGTTTTTTTTGGGTGGCCTGATTCTGGTCACCGGGCAGGTTTTGGCCGCAGGCCCGACCGAGCTGAAGTCGGACAAAGACAAGTTAAGCTATAGTATTGGTAGCAGTATAGGCAAGAATTTCAAGGGCGATGGCACAGAAGTGGATGCAACCCTGCTGATGGAAGGTCTGCGGTCGAGCCTGGCGGGCGAAAAGTCGCTGTTGTCAGAAAAAGAAGTCCGCCAGATCATGAACGACTACCAGACCAAGTTGCGCCAGGCGGTTGCGGCGAAGCGGCAGCAGGCGATCAGTGACAACAGGAAGAAGGGCGATGCATTTCTGGCCGACTACAAGACGCAAGCTGGTGTGGTGGCGGCACCCAACGGGCTGTTGTACAAAATCGTCAAGGAAGGCAGCGGCAACAAGCCGATGGAGTCGGACATGGTGGAGGTCAACTACCGCGGCGCTCTGATCAATGGCACCGAATTTGATGCCACCGAGCCAGGCAAACCGGCCACCTTGAAGGTTGCGGCGCTGATTCCCGGCTGGAAGCAGGCGCTGAGCATGATGTCGATTGGCTCGAAGTGGCATATCGTCGTTCCAGCAGTGCTTGGGTATGGCGAGCGTGGCGTGGGCAGCGACATTGGTCCGAATGAGGTGCTGGTATTTGATCTGGAGCTGATCGCGATCAAATGATTTGGTTTTCCTGCGAGCTAAAGTGACAAATTCACTTGCACTCAAGGAGGTTGATGATGAAGATGTTGAAATGCATCGCGCTCTTGTCCCTTGGTTTGTCGGGACTTCATGCCACTGGGCAGCCTGCAGTGCCAGACCCACAGTCGGCTGCGACGACCCAGGAACAGTTGACCAAGGGTGCCAAGATAAGCCCCAGACAACGAGCAGAGTTGGCCAAGGCAGCAGTGGCAAACACCAACAACGAGGCCGGCGCCAGTTTTCTGGCAAGTAATAAAGCCAAGCCCGGTGTGATCAGCTTACCGAGCGGGGTGCAATACAAAATTCTCAAGGCCGGTACCGGCAAGAGGCCCACAGACAATAGCTCTGTGCGCTGCCGCTATCAGGGCACGCTGATTGATGGAGCGACGTTCGACAAGGTGGACGACAAAACACCCGCTGCGATGCGCGTCGCCGGCTTTCTGCCGGGACTGAAAGAAGCGGTCAAACTGATGCCCAGCGGCTCCAGGTGGGAAGTCGTCGTTCCCCCCCAACTTGGCTACGGTGCACGCGGCAGTCACGGGGTTGCCCCGAATGCAGTGCTAATTTATACAATAGAAATCCTGGGAGTGAACTAGCAATGAATACCTACTCTGGCCTCTCTCGCCGCGTCCTTGCTTGCCTTGGCATGGCGCTGGGTCTTTTGCTACCGGTGGTGGCCATGTCGCAGACCGTCGCGCCCGGCACGGCCGCAGAAGTTGAACTGGGCCGACGCATTTACAACGAAGGCGTGATTGCTCCGGGGGTCGAGCTGACCGGTACCCGTTTTGGCAACACACCGACGCACGGTGCCCGCGCTGCCTGTGTCAACTGCCATCGTCGTAGCGGCATGGGGCAAGTTGACAGCGACATCTTGATCCAGCCCATCACGGGCAATTTTCTGTTTGCAACGAAAGCGGATAAGCGGGTGACAACCATGGACCCGCATGTCGGCAAACGGTTCAATAAGGCGCACGAGCCTTACACCAACGCCACTTTGGCCGCTGCCATTCGCAACGGTGTCAATAACCGCGGCCAGGCAATGAATGTAGCCATGCCGCGCTACGACTTGAGCGAGCCGCAATTGAGGGCTGTCATCGCCTATTTAAAGCAGTTGTCGGCCCAATGGTCGCCTGGCGTCAGCCAGACCAGTATCCGTTTTGCCACGGTGATCACGCCCGATGTGGAACCAGCGCGGCGCAAGGTGTTGATTGACATGATGCGCACCGTTTTTCGGCAGAAGAATGGCAGCACGGCGGTGGCCAAGAATGGTCAAACTCGCCATCACATGACTTCTGCAGCGGAGTTGATTCTCGGAACCGAGCGCAAGTGGGAACTCGACATTTGGGAGCTGCAAGGCGCGCCGCAGACTTGGGGCGAGCAGTTGGCGGCAAATTACCGCAAACATCCAGTGTTTGCCTTGCTCTCCGGGGTCTCCAACTCAACGTGGCAGCCGGTGCACGATTTCTGTGACCGCGAGCAGGTTCCCTGCTGGTTTCCCAGTGTCGATGTGCCGGGCAAAGATCAGTCTCTTTATGCCTTTTATTTTTCCGGCGGGGTGACGCTGGAGTCGGCTGTGCTGGCGCGCCATTTGCTCGATCAGAAAGAGCCGCCAAAGCATGTGGTGCAGATCTACCGGGACGCCGATGCGGCGCGCGCGGCCGCGCAAAGCTTGACGCATTCATTGGCGGGGTCGGCTGTCACAGTGGAGGATCGCGTCCTGAGCGCGGGCCTGGCTGCTGAAGACGCACTGCGCCAGGCTTTGGGCAACATCAAGCCCGAAGACACTGTGATGTTCTGGTTGCGCCCGGATGACATTGCAGCATTGGGCAAAATCACGCCGGTGGCGGGCAAGAGCTATTTTTCTGCCGTGCTGGCCAAAGGTGAGCAGGCGCCGTTACCGAGCGCCTGGCGCGCGAACTCTTCCATGGTTTACCTGCATGAATTGCCGGAGCATCGCACAAAAAACCTGGACTATTTTCATGCCTGGCTCAATATCAGCAAGATCCCGCTGCTTGACGAGGCCATGCAATCGGAGGTATTTTTTGCTTTGAATTTCATGACCGACACGCTGTCGGATATGCTGGATAACGTGTATCGGGATTATTTGATCGAACGCGGCGAGAACATGTTGAGCATTCGGGAAGGCATCAAGTCGGAACAGGAAACAAGAGATCGGGTGGCTCTGGGGCGAACAGGCGACCTGGTAAGAAAGCACGGAGCCTTGACGACAGCGGAAGCGTCGCGGATTCCAATACCCAAACAAGGAAGTGCAATCAACAGTAACGGCACGACTCTTTACCCGCATTTGAGCTTGGGGCCAGACCAGAGGCTGGCTTCAAAAGGTGGCTATATCGTTCGATTTTCCAAGGACAGTGGAAATGATTTGGTTGCGCAGTCTGAATTTATCGTTCCTTTGTAATCACACGGCAAACCGAATTTTTAACTGCGATTGGAGATGGAACCACATTTTTGTGGAGTACACGTCGTGAAAATTCAAATGTTGAAAGCTTTCGTGGTGGTGTTTGGACTGAGTCTGGGTGGTGCGGTGCTGGCAGCTGGACCGGCTGCGCCAGCCGTGCCAGCCGCGCCGGGCCAGGTTTACAGCAGTGAAAGCGCCAGCGGAAGCATCGAGCTGAGCAATATCTCTGCCGATGAAAGTCAGGAGCCGGTGGCAACTGCGCCTGCTGCTGCCAACGCCGATAGCACCGCCACCGCTGCGCCCGGCACCGATGCGGTTGCCGCCGACGCGCCCAAGGACCCGCGCGAGCAATACCGCGACAAGGTGCTGCAAGCCCCTGAGGTTGCCACGCCAGGCACGACCAATGCGTCGCGGCGCTACAAGATGATGGACTTGGCAACCTATCGGGCTACCGTGCTGGGTAACACCGCACCGGCACCTGAGGGCGGCGCTTCGGCTGCAAAGTAAAAAGTCTTTGGCCTGTATTTATTTCAAACCCCAACTGGAAACCCCGTGAAACTTAAACCTCTTGCCCTGTACACGACCATCGCCATGCTGGCTGGCACAGCCGGTGCTCAAAACGCACCTGCGCCTTTCAAAACACCACTTGAAGCCACCGGCTACGCAGTGGGTGTGGACATGGTGCGAAACTTTAAAAATCAGGGCGTGCCGTTCGATCTGGAGCAACTCATCCACGGCATGAGAGACGCGACCGCGGGTAGCAAACTCCTGTTGTCGGACGCCGAGGTTAGACGCCTGGTAGGCGAGCTGGAAACCGAGGTGCGCACCAAGATGATTGCCGCCCGCAAGGCAGAGGGTGAGACCAACCAGAAAAAGAGCGACGAGTTCCTCAAGGCCAATGCAGCCAAACCGGGCGTCGTATCCCTGCCCAGCGGACTGCAATACCGGGTCTTGAAGGCCGGCACCGGCGCAAAACCAGGCGATGAAGCAACCGTGCTGGCCAACTACCGCGGCATGCTGGCCGACGGTACCGAGTTTGACGCTTCGGCTGCGGGTCAGCCCGCCAGCTTCAAGTTGAACGGCGTTATTCCGGGCTGGCGTGAAGCGCTCAAACTGATGCCGGCCGGATCCAAGTGGGAACTGGTGGTGCCACCCAAGCTGGCTTACGCTGAACGCGGCGCCGGCCGGGTGATCGGCCCCAACCAGGTGTTGCGCTTTGAAGTCGAACTGGTCGAGGTCAAGTAAATGAATCTCCGCCTGAAAATTTGCGGCCTGGGCGCCAGCGTGCTGCTCATGTCAAACCCTGTGCTCTCGGCGGATGAGGCGCACGTCCACCCGGCACCGGCTGTTGCCAGTGAGCACGAGCAGCACAACCATGTGCACAACATGAACGCCGAAGTCAAACGCAGCATGGTCGATGTCACGCTTGCCGACACATCACTGGTTCGTCAGGATGGTGCCCGCGTCAGTCTGAAATCAGAATTTGAAGATGGCAAGCCGGTTATCCTGGCCTTTATCTACACCTCCTGCACCACCATCTGTCCGGCGACAAGCCAGATTCTTTCGCGGGCGCAGAACTTGCTGGGCAAAGACATTGACAAGGTTCATATCGTTTCGGTCTCCATTGACCCCGAGTACGACACACCGGCGCGGCTGCTGGCGTACAGCAAAAAGTTTGGCGCCAAGCCGCAGTGGCAACACTACACCGGTAGCATCAACAACAGCGTGGCAGTACAAAAAGAGTTTGGTGTTTACCGCGGCGACAAGATGAACCATGAAGCGCTGCTGTTCGTCAGCGGCGGCAACAAGAAATCGTGGGTCAAGTTCGAAGGCTTCCCCAGCGCCGAGCAGGTGGTGAAGGAATACCGCGAGCAAAGCCGCGGTTGATCGGCCCTAGCCGACCGATCCGGTCGATCCGACCAGCGCTGATGGACCTCGTCGGCGGTCCGCCCAGTGGGCGGCGATCAGCCACAAGGTGGGTCCCAGCACCAGCATCACCGAGGCAATTTGCGCGTAGATGCCTTCCACATAGTCTTGCGTGAAGTCGTGCCAATAGGCGTTGTCGATACCCGGCAGCAGGTTGACTTCTGTGAATTCGTAAACGGCCTTGAAAAGCAGCATCACAACGAATACCAGCATGAAGACTGCGGTCACGTTGAAGAAGCGTGACAGGTTGACACGCCGACCAAATTTGACCCAGAGCAGGGCCACTGCGCCGGCCAATGCCAGACCGACCAGCCCGCCTGCCAGTAGCTGACGCATCTGCGAGTTGCCGGCCAAAGAAGACAGCATCGCCGCTGCCTCGATCCCTTCGCGGCCCACCATAAAAAGAGTAAACGCAAATACCGTCCACCAGGCGTTGGCGCCATCCAGTATCAATGCCTTTCCAATGCCGCTTGATATCTCGTCGCCCATCTGCTTGCCCATCTTCAGCATGTGCGCCACGCACCAAATGACGGCCGCCGCAGCCAGCAGCGCCAGCACGCCCTCCGATGCCGGTGAGGAAGCGCCCACATCGGCTAACAACATGCCCAATCCGATGGACGCGGCAATGGAAACAAGCAAACCCGCCCGCACCGCACTGACCAGTCGATCACGGGCGGTCTTGCGCAGGAACAGGGTGGCGACGGCGATCATCAGAAAGGCTTCGAGTCCTTCCCGGAAAGTTATGAGCAGAGTTTGAAACATAAAAATTAAGGTGTTGTGTGTGCGCCAAATGATAACCGTTATCATTTGCCGCGTCAAACAAATACCTATTTCAAACCAACTTTTCACTTGTTTTACCAAATGTTGCCACCGACTTTGCTGGCGTGGCCGAGACTGTTCCTGGCCGAGGCTGGCTGGCTGCCGACCTGCGCCACAACGTTTTCATCGGCATAGGCGTCCTTGTATTTACCTACGATTACCACCGGCTCCAGCGTTACATAACGAATTGCAGGTGCCGATTGCGGCGCGCTGACCAATGCACTGTTGACAGCAGTTTTTGAATGTGCCAACACGCCGGCGGTTGCCATGTCGTTTATCTGCCAGAGTAGCGCGCCCTGGATGGTGGCGGTGATCAGCACAGCGGCGGCAAGTGCCTTGGTGTTCATGGAATTCCACATTTTCTGCTCCTTGTGAGCCGTCCTGGATGGCGGCATGGAAGGAAGTCTAAAAATGTCGCCGATCCAATTCAATCGGCATGCGACGGACCGCAGTTGCCAGCGACAAGCCGCTATTTTTGAGGTCCTGATGGTGACCGGCGCGCACTCAGTTAGCATGGTTGCTCTTTGCAACAAAATCAATCCCATGCAGCATTCAAACGCGAGCGAACTTGAGGCCTTCTTCCAGCAGCACGGCGCGCGGGATGTCGAGTGCATTTTTGCCGATATTTCCGGCTACCCGCGCGGCAAGTTGATGCCGGCGCACACCTTTGCCGCTGGTGGTGAGCTGCGCATCGCGCAGGCCATTCCGATGCAGGCCGTGACCGGTGATTACTCTTACGACCCCATTTTTCCGGATGCCGACCCCGACGTGCGCCTGGTACCGGACTACGCCACGCTCAAAATGTCGCCCTGGTCCAGCACGCCGCGGGCGTTTGCGATCCACGACTGTGTCGAGCTCAGCGGCGAGCCCTGCGTGTTTGCCGCGCGCTCGCTGCTGAAAATGGTGCTGGCGCGCTACACGGCGCAAGGTTTGAAACCGGTAGTGGCGCCCGAGATCGAGTTTTATCTGACCGCCCCCAGCACCGATCCGAATCAGGCGTTGGTGGCACCCATCGCGCGCAACGGTCGCGCCGAAGCGGGCCAGTCGGCCTTCAGCCTGAACATGTTGAATGAGCTGGCACCGTTCTGGGACGAGTTTCGCGCTGCGTTGGACGGTTTGGGTGTGCAGGCCGACACCTGGATTCATGAGGTCGGGCTGACCCAGTACGAGATCAACCTCACGCATGGCGACGCGGTGGCGGTGGCGGACCAGGCCTTTTTGTTCAAGTACGCCGCCAAGGAGATTGCCATCAGGCACGGCCTTAATGCCGTCTTCATGGCCAAGCCGATCGCCGGTGCACCGGGCAGCTCGATGCACCTGCACCAAAGCGTGCTGGACGCCAGCGGGCGCAATATTTTCAGCCTGGACGACGGCACCGAGAGTGCGAACTTTCGGCACTTCATTGCCGGTCTGCAAACCTATGTGCCGGACCTGATGCTGATCTTTGCGCCGTTTGTCAACTCGTACCGCCGCTTTGTCAAAGGCAGTCAGGCACAGGTCAACCTGCACTGGTGTTATGACTACCGCACCACCGGCTTGCGCATTCCGGTCAGCGTGCCAGCCGCGCGCCGGGTTGAAAACCGGATTGCCGGCGCCGACGCCAACTCCTACCTGGCGATTGCCGCCTCATTGGCCGCCGGTCTGGCCGGCATGGACGAAGCTCTGACACCGACAGAGCCGATTCTGGTTAACGCCAGTGCCTACGACCAGGCGCACGCCTTGGCGCGCAGCTTTTTGCCGGCGCACGAACAAATGGAGCGCAGCAAATCCAGCCGGCGTCTGCTGGGCGATGCTTTTGTGACCGGCTTTTGCGCCGTCAAGGCGCTGGAATATGAGAGCTATCTGCACGAGATCAGCGCCTGGGAACGGCGCTTTTTGTTGCCGCAGGTTTAAGCGCGATTGAAATCATTGGCTGTCCTGCATCAAATGACACTGCATCCAACCTTGCTTCCCCAAAATATCACCGTATTCGAGCGCGGTTGGCTGTCGTCGAACAATATTTTGATTCGGGGTCAAACGTCTTGTGCACTGATCGACAGCGGCTATGTGACGCACGCATCGCAGACTTTGGCGTTGATCAGGCAAGCACTGGCAGATCGACCACTCGACCTGCTGGTCAATACCCACTTGCACAGCGACCATTGCGGCGGCAATGCAGCATTGCAAATGGCCTACCCGGCGCTGATGACGCATATTCCACCTGGCCTCGCAAGGCATGTCAGCGCCTGGGACCCGCAGGCACTGAGCTATTCACCCACCGGGCAAAGTTGCCCGCAGTTTCGGTTTGATGCGCTGCTAATGCCGGGCACCGAAATCCGCTTGGGTGACAAGTTGTGGCAAGTCCACGGCGCTCCCGGGCACGATCCGCATTCGGTGATTTTGTTTGAGCCAGCCACGCGCGTGCTGGTCTCGGCTGATGCCCTGTGGGAGCGCGGCTTCGGTGTTGTTTTCCCCGAGATGGAAGGACTTGATGCGTTTGAGGATGTGGCAAAAACCATCGACCTGATAGAAGCGCTGTCGCCTTCTATCGTGATTCCGGGTCACGGTCCCGTTTTTGCGAATGTCGCGCCAGCCATCGCCTATGCCCGCGAACGCCTGCGCAGCTTCGTGGCCAACCCGGCAAAGCACATCAAACACGCGGTCAAGGTTTTGCTGAAATTCAAGCTGCTGGAAGTTCAGAGCCAGGAGCTCAGTGCCTTCGTTAACTGGGCGCAAGGCACGCCGTACTTTTTGATGATCCACCAACAGTATTTTTCCGAACTGGATTTCTCGCAGTGGGTCGATGACCTGATTGCGGACCTGGTTCGCGCCGGCGCGGCGTCACGCGATGGCATGGTGATTCGCAACGCCGGGTGAGAGCGCTCAGCGTCAGGCAGCAGACTTCGCCGCCGCCTTCACCTGCAGCCGCCAGGCGTGCAGCAGCGGCTCGGTGTAGCCGCTGGGTTGTGCCAAGCCCTTGAACACCAGATCACACGCCGCCTTGTAAGCCATGGAGGTGTCGAAGTGCCCCGCCATGTTCTGGTACAGCGGGTCGTCCGCATTCTGACCATCCACCACCGCCGCCATGCGCTCGAAGGTTTCACGGACCTGGGCTTCGGTGACAACCCCATGATGCAGCCAGTTGGCCATGTGCTGGCTGCTGATTCGCAGTGTGGCGCGGTCTTCCATCAGGGCAATGTTGTGGATGTCGGGTACCTTCGAGCAGCCGACGCCCTGGTCAATCCAGCGCACCACGTAGCCCAGAATGCCTTGCGCGTTGTTGTCGAGTTCCTGCTGCTTTTCGGCAGCGCTCCAGTTGGGCGTGGCCGTCACAGGAATGGTCAGCAGGCCATCCAGCAAACTGTTGCGCTCCTTGGCGGCGTTAATCTTTTCCAGCTCCTTTTGTACGTCCTTCACCAACACCTGGTGGTAGTGCAGCGCGTGCAGGGTGGCACCGGTGGGGCTGGGCACCCAGGCCGTGTTGGCACCGGCTCGGGGGTGTGCAATTTTCTGTTCCAGCATGGCTTTCATCAGGTCCGGCATGGCCCACATGCCCTTGCCAATTTGCGCCTTGCCACGCAAACCACAGGACAGGCCCACCAGCACGTTGTTGCGCTCGTAGGCGGCAATCCAGGCGCTGGTTTTCATGTCACCCTTGCGGATCATGGGGCCGGAGTGCATCGCGCTGTGCATCTCGTCGCCGGTGCGGTCCAGGAAACCGGTGTTGATGAAGGCAACCCGGCTGCTGGCCGCTGCAATGCAGGCTTTCAGGTTCACGCTGGTGCGGCGCTCTTCGTCCATGATGCCCAGTTTGACCGTGCTGTCGACCAGACCCAGCATTTTTTCCACGCGACCAAACAGCTCGTTGGCAAAGGCTACTTCAGCGGGCCCGTGCATCTTGGGCTTGACGATGTAGACCGAGCCTTTGCGGGAGTTGCGAATGCCGTCTTTCTTGCCGCGCTTTAAATCGTGTAGGGCGATGGTGGTGCTGACGACGGCGTCCAGAATGCCTTCCGGGATCTCGCGGGTAACGCCCTGTTTGTCGGTGTACAAAATAGCCGGGTTGGTCATCAGGTGACCGACGTTGCGCACGAACATGAGTGAGCGCCCGTGCAAGGTGACTTTCTTGCCCTTGCCGGACGGCGGCGTATAGACGCGGTCGGCGTTCAGGCCACGGGTAAAAGTCTGTCCGGCCTTGCTGACTTCTTCGGTCAGCGTGCCTTGCAAAATGCCCAGCCAGTTGCTGTAAGCCAGCACTTTGTCGTCCGCATCCACGACCGCCACCGAATCTTCCAGATCCAGAATGGTGGACAGAGCGGCTTCAATGACGAGGTCGCAGACACCGGCCGGGTCGCTGGCGCCAATCGCTGTGCTGCGGTTGATCTGCAGGTCCAGATGCAGTCCGTTGTGTTGCAGCAGCACGCTTGAAGGCGTCTTGGTGTCGCCCTGGTAGCCGATCAGTTGCGCCGGGTTTTGCAGGCTGGTGCTGCCGCCGCCTGCGAGCTTGACCGCCAGCTTGCCGTCCTTGATGAGGTAGCCGATTGAATCGACGTGCGAACCCTTGCGTAGCGGCGCAGTACGGTCCAGCACGTGGCGCGCGTATGCGATTACTTTGGCGCCGCGTTGGGGGTTGTAGCCCTTGCCTTTTTCGCAACCATCCGCTTCACTGATGGCATCCGTGCCGTACAGGGCATCGTACAAACTGCCCCAACGCGAGTTGGCGGCGTTCAGCGCGTAGCGGGCGTTCAGGATCGGCACCACCAGTTGTGG
>JANXLW010000473.1 GCA_025354965.1 Betaproteobacteria bacterium | reverse complement strand
ATAGGCACCGCCTGACGCTGCATATTGGCGCCCATCAAGGCACGGTTGGCATCGTCATGCTCCAGGAAGGGCACCAGCGACGCTGCCACCGAGACGATCTGCGCCGGCGAGACATCCATGTACTGGACACGCTCGGCACCTACCAGAATGGACTCGCCCGCTTCACGCGCCGAGATCAGCTCACCCGTCAGTTTGCCGTCTTTGTCAAGAACCGCGTTGGCCTGCGCAATAACGTATTTACCTTCCTCGATGGCGGACAAGTAGTCGATGTCCATCGTGACCTTGCTGTCCACCACGCGACGATAAGGCGTTTCAATGAAACCGTATTCGTTCAGTCGTGCATACAAGGCCAATGAGTTGATCAGGCCGATGTTGGGACCTTCCGGCGTTTCAATCGGGCAGACCCGTCCGTAGTGTGTCACGTGCACGTCACGCACTTCAAATCCGGCACGCTCGCGCGTCAGACCGCCTGGGCCAAGCGCCGAGACACGGCGCTTGTGGGTGATTTCCGACAATGGGTTGGTCTGGTCCATGAACTGCGACAGCTGCGACGCACCAAAGAACTCTTTCAAAGCTGCCGAAATTGGCTTGCTGTTGATCAGGTCATGCGGCATGAGCGGCTCTTGCTCGGCTTGGCCGAGTCGTTCTTTCACGGCTTTTTCAATCCGTGCCAGACCGGTGCGGTACTGATTCTCGGCCAGTTCGCCAACGCAACGCACGCGGTGATTGCCCAGGTGGTCGATATCGTCGACGTCGCCGTGGCCGTTTCGCAAGTCCACCAGAATCTTGACGACTGCAAGGATGTCTTCATTGGTCAACACCATGGGGCCGGTCGATTCAGGACGACCCATCTTGGCGTTGAACTTCATGCGGCCGACGCGCGACAGATCGTAGGTGTCGGGGTTATAGAACAAACGCTGGAACAGCGCCTGCACCGCGTCTTCCGTTGGCGGCTCACCCGGGCGCATCATGCGGTAAATGGCGACGCGCGCGGCAAACTCGTCGACTGTTTCGTCGCTGCGCAGGGTTTGCGAAATGTACGCGCCCTGATCAAGTTCGTTGGTATAGATACACGGCAGATCCTGCACGCCTGCGGTGCGCAGTTTCTTCAGCAGCAGTTCTGTCAGCTCTTCGTTGGCCTTGGCCAGAATCTCTCCTGTCTCTGCGTCAACAATGTTGCGCGCCACGACGCGACCAACCAGAAAATCTTCTGGCACGCTGATGTGGGTGGTACCCGACTGCTCCAGTTCGCGGGTGTGACGTGCAGTGACACGCTTGTCTTTGGTGACCACCACTTTGCCACTCTTGTCAGTGACATCGAAACGGGCCACTTCACCGCGCAGCCGTTCTGCCACAAACTCCATCTGGGCGCCACTGTCCATCAGACGGAAATTGTCGTTGACAAAAAAGTTCGCCAGGATCGACTCGTGGTTCAGGCCAATCGCCTTGAGCAGAATCGTGACCGGCATCTTGCGACGACGATCGACGCGGAAATAAAGAATATCTTTCGGGTCAAACTCGAAATCAAGCCAGGAACCACGATAAGGAATGATGCGCGCCGAGAACAGCAGCTTGCCCGAGCTATGGGTTTTACCCTTGTCGTGTTCAAAGAAAACTCCGGGAGAGCGATGCAACTGGGAAACGATGACGCGTTCGGTGCCGTTGATGATGAACGAGCCCTTGCCGGTCATCAAGGGCACTTCGCCCATGTAGACCTCTTGTTCCTTTACCTCTTTGATGACCTTGTTTTGCGAGGTTGAAGACTCGCGGTCATAAATGAATAATTGCACCTTGGCACGTACCGCAGATGCAAAAGTCAGACCGCGGGTCTGGCACTCGCGCACGTCAAAAGCCGGTTTGGCCAGGTTGTATTCGAGATACTTCATCTCGACAAAGCCGTTGTGCGAAATAATCGGGAAAGCGGCGTCAAACGCGGCTTGTAGTCCCTCTACGGTCCTCTTTTTGGGGGGGACATCGGCTTGCAGGAATGCCGTGTAGGCATCTTTTTGCATTTGCAACAGGTAAGGAATTTCAAGCACGCTATCGCGACTGCCAAAATTTTTGCGAATGCGCTTGCGTTCGGTGTATGTGTAAGCCATGAGATCTCCGGGCAATGACTAAGGAATCCTGGGTACTTCTTGGCGATTGGCCACTACCAATCATTGGCGGACGGCCGCACATTGCGTGCAACCCGAACCAAGGCATCTTCAACTGTCGAGGTAAGAAGACACTGAAAAACAGACATTCGGTCCGCTTATCGGTGCGCTCTTACAAGCGCCAAAGGCTGGGGCTCTTTTGGAGCACCCAGCCCTTGTTGAAAGATCGATTACTTGAGTTCGACCTTGGCGCCGGCGTCCACCAGCTTCTTCATGGCGGCATCAGCGTCGGCTTTGGAGATGCCTTCCTTGACGTTCTTCGGTGCGCCATCCACCAGATCTTTGGCTTCCTTGAGGCCCAGACCAGTGATTTCACGCACCGCCTTGATGACTGACACCTTGGCGGCGCCAGCTTCAAGCAGAACGACGTTGAACTCGGTCTTCTCCTCTGCCACTGCAGCAGCAGCGCCACCGCCAGCAGCGGGTGCCGACATGGCTGCCGCGCTCACGCCAAATTTCTCTTCGATGGCTTTCACCAAATCGTTGAGTTCCATGACCGTCATGCTGTCAAGCGCGGTCAAAAATGCGTCTTTATCGAATGCCATTTTTATTTCCTAAATTGTTGGTTACCACATGCAGCGGGCAATCAAGCCGCAACTGCCTCAGCGGGTGCTTCTGCGGGTGCTTCCTCCGCCACACCGG
>JANXLW010000452.1 GCA_025354965.1 Betaproteobacteria bacterium | reverse complement strand
GGTGGCGAAGAGTGGCAGCGCAAACAGGAATGCAAATACCCCTAGGTAGTAACCCACGAGCGCATAAACACTGACGCACAGTGCGATCTGAACTGAAGGAAAGCTGAACCACCGTTTCATTCGTTTTTGGAGGGCAAGCGTTGAGTTTATGCGCAAAAAAAAACGGGCGCATCGCTTGGTTGGATTTATGAGCAAGGGCCGTCAGCCCACGTTGCCCTGGAAGCCCGCATAATTGCAGGCACAGAGTCCGGCTTGATGAAAGGGTGGCGAGATGGCGGAGCTAACGCAGTTACTGGCAGCAGCGCGCAGCGGCGACCAACAGTCGGCGGGCCAGGCATTCAGCCTGCTTTACGATGACTTGCGCCGCATGGCACGTTCTCGCTTGCGCCAGCATCAGAGCTTCACCCTTCTGGACACCACCTCGCTGGTACACGAGTCATACCTCAAGCTGATTGGTCTGCAAAGCATTGCAGTAGAAGACAGAAGACATTTTTTTGCCTACGCCTCGACTGTCATGCGTGCTGTCATCGTGGACTTTGCCCGAGCCCGAGCCGCTGAAAGGCGTGGTGGAAATGCTGAACACCTGGTGCTCGATACCGCCTTGTCAGAAAAACTGGGCATACCCGAGGACGATGTCCTGCGGGTGCACGAGGCGCTGCAGGTGTTGGCGCAGGCTGACGAGAATCTGGCACAGGTTGTGGAGATGCGCTACTTTGGCGGCTTGACGGAGCCAGAAATCGCCGAGGCGATGGTGATCTCCGAGCGAAGCGTCAGGCGCAATTGGGAAAAAGCCCGCCTATTTTTGAGCGCTGAGCTGGGCTGACATCTTGCAGGTGCAGCAATTTCAAGGATTTGCGCAAACGATTGGCCGGATTCGCGGCTTTATTGCGTACTACTGGATAACAGATCATTGCGGTCTGTCGACGGTAGCGCAAAATTATGTGGCTCTGCTGTTCCACCCCACCTGGAGTCGTCAACATGAGCCTGACATTTCTCAACCACATGGCTTCGGCACCGGTCCTTCTGGAAGCCCTGATGCTGACTTGTTTCGGGTTGGCCTGGCCGATGGCCAACCTGCGAATGCTGCGCACAGGTCGGGCCGAGGGCAAAGGATTGGGTTTCACGCTGATCATATTTTGCGGCTACCTGGCCGGTGCAGCCGCCAAAATTGTGCTCGTCACAGTGACAACACCGCTGGCTCCGGTATTTTGGCTTTATGCGTTGAATGCAACTTCAGTGGGACTGAACCTGGTATTGCAGTGGCACTTTGGCCGCCAGGTCAAATCCGGTGGGGTTGGCCCAACAGGTGCCAAACTGACAGCCTGAGAGATTCCTGTCAGAAGGGCGCAGGTTCGTGAAACTCGACGTCCCCACTCTAAATCGCCTGTCACCTCTGCTGGACGAAGCGCTGGAGCTGGACAGTTCCGAGCGCGAAGACTGGCTGTCCGGTTTAAAAAGTGAGCAGGCCGATCTGATCCCGATTTTGCGCGAGCTGCTGGCCAAACAGGCGTC
Organism: Betaproteobacteria bacterium; assembly: GCA_025354965.1. Lineage (GTDB taxonomy): Bacteria > Pseudomonadota > Gammaproteobacteria > Burkholderiales > Burkholderiaceae_C > Rhodoferax. The sequence continues at coordinate 1,915 of JANXLW010000452.1, read as the reverse complement.
AGTCGAAACCAACGACATCCTCCAAAGAGGGCCTGACTTTACCGCGCCCGGGACGACTGCACAGGCAACAGACTTCAAGGCGGGCGACGCGGTCGGCCCCTACCGGCTGCTCAGGGAACTGGGCCGCGGCGGTATGGGTGAAGTGTGGCTCGCAGAGCGAGCCGACGGGGTGCTAAAGCGTGCTGTTGCGCTGAAATTGCCCATACTGAGCCAACGCCGCAGCGTGCTGGCCCAGCGCTTTGAGCGCGAGCGTGACATTCTGGCGGCGTTGACGCATCCAAACATCGCTCGTCTCTACGATGCGGGGGTGAGCGAGCAGGGGCAGCACTACCTGGCCATGGAGTACGTCGAGGGTGAACCCCTGACCGTTTGGTGCGATGCCAGAAAGCTCACTATCAGGTCGCGCATCGAGCTGTTTCGCCAGGTGCTCGCTGCTGTCGAATACGCGCACCGCCAGCTGGTTGTGCACCGGGACTTGAAACCGCCCAATATTCTTGTGACGGCCCAAGGCGAGGTTCGACTGCTGGACTTCGGGATTGCCAAGCTGATGACCGATGGCGAAACCCTGGAGACTGAACTGACCCAGATTGGCGGGCGGGCGCTGAGCCTGCAATACGCCTCGCCCGAGCAGATTCTGGGCCTGCCCATCAGCACCACCAGCGACGTCTATTCGCTGGGCGTAGTGCTCTTCGAACTGCTGAGCGGAACCTTCCCCTACCTTCTGGAGCGCAGCTCACGCGCCGCATTTGAAGAGGCCGTCCTGCACACAGAGCCCACGCGTGCCAGCAAGGCTGAGCTCAGCGCCTTGCAGGCAAGCGCGCGCGGCGACAACCCGCGCCATCTCAGCAAGGCGTTCAAGGGTGACATTGACACCATCCTGCAAAAGGCCCTGAAGAAGCGCACCGTCGATCGCTATGGCAGCGCCCTGGAGTTCTCCCAGGACCTCGATCGGTTCTTGCAGGGTGAACCGGTGTTGGCCCAACCCGACTCGAGCTGGTACCGAACCGCCAAGTTCATCCGGCGCAACCGGCTGGCCACGGGCGCCACGGCGGCCGTCCTGATATCACTGACAGTCGGTTTGGCGGTGGCACTTTGGCAGGCCCGGCAAGCACGCCAGGAGGCGCAAACCGCCAAGGCAGTGCAGGAGTTCTTGCTTGACATCTTCCAGGCCAATTCAAGCAATCAGGCCGACCCGCAGAAGGCGCGCAACACCACTGCGCGCGAACTGCTCGACATCGGAGCGAAAAAGATCGACATCGCTTTGGCCGAAGCGCCAGAGGCCAAGCTGCAGATTCTGCAGACGCTGGGCCAACTCTATGTCGAACTCGGCTTGAATGCAGAATCGGCGCAGCTGCAGCGCAAACGGGCGCAACTTGCCAGGGAGCGTTACGGCGGCGATAGTGTCAAGCTTGCGCAGGCGCTTCTCGACCTGGCGTTCGCGGTCAATACCCGCCTTGACGATCCCGAATGGAAACGCTCACTGGCAGAAGCGGAAAGCATCCTGGATCGACGCGGCGAAGCCGATTCGTTGCTGCGTGCCGGCTTGCTGATCCGGCTGGCTGATTATTATCAAGAGAAGGATATAAGCAAGGCGACCGACTACGTCGATGCTGCCCTGGCGATTTATCGCAAGTACCCGCCTAGTCGTGATTTTGTGTCGGCCTTGTTTTCCGCCGCCACGGTGCGCATGGTCGTTGGGGACTACGCGCAGTCGCTGGCCGTCATCGAGGAGGCGATCGCCGCGGCTCAGGGACCAGTGGCCAGGACCAGCGCCGACTTCCTGCCCAATCTTTACAGCTACCAGGGCGAGGTAAAGAAGGAACTCGGCGACTTGCCAGGTGCCGACATGGGTTTGCGTGAAGGATGGACGCGCTCCGCAAGCTTGAACGGCGATAACCATATCGACACAATCACC
>JANXLW010000389.1 GCA_025354965.1 Betaproteobacteria bacterium | reverse complement strand
GTCCAAACTTCCCTGGATTGCCTTTGGCCCGGGTACAGACAAGGGTGCCGCGACCGATGCCAAACCATCCATCTGGTCCGAACAGGCCAAGTTCAAGGACTTGGCAGACAAGATGCAGGCTGAGGTTGTCAAGCTCGCGGCGTCTGCAAAAACCGGTAATCCGGACAGTCTCAAAGCTGCCTATGGGCTTGCCCGCGATGCCTGCAAGGCCTGTCACGACGCCTACACCAGCCAATAGTCCAAACCGGGGCGAGAGCTCCTGTTGCTGGGCTGAGTGTGCGGTGCCGCACAGATAGGATGCAGACGACCCCTTCTAATCATAGGCATGGTCAAAATGCTCCGACCTGCTGTATTTCAATTCCAGTTGAAATGGCAGTCATGAGCCGATACCATGTAAGCCAATGCCGACAGGCAGATTCACACTGACAATCCAAACCATGGAGTTCAACATGAACGAGTTCAAGATAGGACGCAATCTGATAAAGATTCTATTTGCCACCACCGCCGCCTTTACGATAGCTTTGGCTGGCGGTCAAGCCATTGCCGCAAGCGCGGATGACCTGAACCGCGACGCAGCGCAAGCGCTTCAGACTCTGTACAAAACTCATCCGGAAGCGGAAAGAATCTCCAGGCAAGCCAAGGCGGTGCTGGTCTTTCCAAAAATCATCAAGGCCGGACTGGTATTTGGTGGCAGCTATGGCGAAGGCGTCTTGACCCGAGGGTCTGCGTTCGACGGTTACTTCAATTCTGTTTCGGCGTCGTGGGGCTGGCAGGCGGGTGCCGAGTCTTACGGCTACGTCGTCTTTCTGATGAACGACAAGGCATTGAAATATTTAAATGAGTCAAATGGCTGGGAAGTAGGTGTCGGCCCCTCGGTGGTCGTGATGAGTGAAGGTGTTGCCAAAAATGTGTCAACCCTGACGCTCAAAGACGATGCCTATGCGTTCATTTTTGACCAGCAGGGGCTGATGGCAAGTCTTAGTATCGAAGGCACAAAGATTACCAGAATCAAGAAGCGTTGACACCTGAAAAGAGGTTCAAGGCAAAGTCACACTAACCTTGAGTCCAGGCTTGGCGTTTTCAATCTGGAACGTGGCGCCATGGGCATGCGCCACCAGTTTGCAAAGGTATAAACCAAGACCGACACCGCCGCTGGCGCGTTCCCGCGCTGTGTCGGAGCGGTAAAAAGGCTGTGCCAACAGCGCAACCTGGTTTTCTGGCACACCGACGCCAAAGTCGCGCACCGTAATTTCGATGCCACCCGCAGGCAAAAGCCGGATAGCAACGATTGGAGCCTGCGTCGCACCCACGCTGTGGCGCAAGGCGTTTTCCAGCAGGTTGCGCAGCAGCATTCTCATTCGCATACAGTCGAGCTGCAGAATTGGCAAATCTGCTGAAACCTGTAGCTCTACCTTCTCGGTGCCATCCAGTCCCGCGATGACTTCGCCGACCAATTGCGTCAGCGCCACCGGTTCACGATGCAAGGCGGCATGCGGACTGGCAAGACGCTCACTCTCCAGCAAGTCCGTTACCAGGTCACGCATCAATGCCAGGTCACGCAGCAGCGCCGAGCGACCAGGCTGAACATCCGCAGTCTCGGGAAGCAACTCGGTGTTCAGGCGGGCCCGCGTGAGCGGACTGCGCAACTCGTGGCTGATGGCCAGCAGCAAAGTGCGCTTCGCTTCCAGCATCTGGTGAATGTCTGCGCCCATCGTGTTGACTGCGGTGGCCAGCTCACCGAGTTCATCCGGCTGTCGAGCGTGATGCACGGCAATGGCTTGGGTAAAGTCACCGGCACCAAAGCGCAGGGCGCCCGCGCGTATGTCGTCGAGTGGACGCAGCATGCGCCGGACACGGATATAAGCCGTCCCGGTGAGCACCAATAGCATGGCCAGCGTGGCCCATCCAATGAAGCGCGGACGGTCGTTCCAGGCGGCAACGCTCAGACCAAACACAACACGGTGACCATCGGCGGTGGTGCGCTCCAGTAAACGCGGTTCATCCTGATTCCAGCGGTTTTGATCACGCCCACGGTGATCATGGCTGGCAGCTTGCGGGTTGCTGCGCCAGTTGACCAGCGGACCACTGATCTGCACGCTCAAGGGCAAACGCTGCACCATCGCCTGGGCGCGTTCGATACTGGGAGGACTCCCGATTTCGGCGGCCAGCCGGTCCACGTAATCCACCACCAGCGGCCGCGCCGCATCGCGCCAACCAATGGACAAGGCAGATTGCATGCCCAAAACAAAAGTGGCGGCCATGGCAAACGCCAACAGCAGGAAAAGTGCCACCAGACGAACTCGCAGCGAATGGGCCAAGGCGTGCCGTGCGCGACCGTGCCAGCTTCCACGAATGCGGTTGGCGCCCGGCTTCATGACTGTGTCTTTGGCAGCGCAAGTGAGTAGCCTGCATTGCGCAGGGTCTTGATGCAGTCGAGTGGCTCCAGCTTTTTGCGCAGCCGACTGATCACAATGTCCACGGCGCGCGTATAGAGGTCGACTTCGTGGCCACGCAAGTGGTTGAGGATGTCGTCGCGCGTAAATACTTTTCCGGCGTCGCGCG
>JANXLW010000387.1 GCA_025354965.1 Betaproteobacteria bacterium | reverse complement strand
TGCGCGACGCCGGCATCATGGACGGCGATCTGCTGGCTGTTCAATCCACCAAAGACGCCAAGAACGGCCAGATTGTCGTGGCTCGCCTGGGTGATGAGGTTACGGTCAAACGTTTTCGACGCAACAAGAACCTGATCGAACTACATGCAGAAAACCCCGACTACCAAACCATCATTGTTGAGCCCGGCGAACCTTTTGAGATTGAAGGTCTGGCCGTTGGCTTGATCCGCAACACCATGCTGATGTAGGTATTGTTCAATGAGCACTGCCCAACTTGCTGTTCCGGGAGTTATGTCTCCGTTTCAAAGCCTCTGGCGCTGGCTTGTTCCTGCCAGCAAACACAACCAACAGACGCCGCCAGGCATGGCCCGACGTGCTGGCGACTTTGCTTTACCTTCAGCAGCAATCACCAGTCATCGCGTGCGAGGTGAGCCAAATAATCTGAACGCAACTCAAACTCACAGACCACTGCGGATCGTGCGCGTGCTGGAAGCTGGCCAAGGACCAGCCCATGTCGGACGCATGGTGATCTCAGGACGTATGGCCGACGTCTGCGCCGAACTCGACAGGCTCGCGGCGCTTCACTGACTCTGCGCAACCACAGACGTCTGTGGCCGGCAGACGAATTGCCAAGGCACAATAAGGGCTATGAATATTGTGATTCTTGACGATTACCAGGATGCAGTTCGAAAGCTCGCATGCGCGGTCAGGCTGGATCCTTACCAGGCCAAGGTTTACACCAACACAGTCAAAGGGCTGGGCCAATTGTCATTACGCCTCAAGGATGCAGATGTCATTGTCCTTATCCGTGAACGCACACACATGCCTCGCCAGCTAATCGAGAAGCTACCCAAGCTCAAGTTGATCGTACAAACCGGACGCGCCGGTCCGCATATCGACGTCGCCGCCTGTACCGAGCGTGGCATCGCCGTGGCGGAAGGTGCCGGCTCACCGGTGGCGCCGGCCGAACTGACCTGGGCACTGATCATGACTGCCATGCGGCGTTTGCCACAGTACATCGGCAATCTCAAGCACGCTGCCTGGCAACAGTCCGGGTTGAAGGCCGGCTCCATGCCGCCAAATTTTGGCTTGGGTGTTGTGCTCAAAGGCCGGACGCTGGGTGTCTGGGGCTACGGAAAGATAGGACAGCTAGTTGCGGGCTACGGCAAATCCTTTGGCATGAAGGTACTTATCTGGGGACGAGCCGCGTCGCGCGAACGGGCCATTCTGGACGGCTTTGACATTGCATCCAGCCGAGAGGATTTTTTTGCTCAGTGCGATGTGCTTTCATTGCATCTGCGACTGGTCGACGAAACCCGCGGCATCGTCAAGCTTGACGACCTGGCTCGCATGAAACCCACCGCTCTATTAGTCAACACTTCGCGTGCCGAATTGATTGAGGCCGACGCCTTGATCGGTGCGCTCAATCGGGGCCGCCCTGGTATGGCCGCGGTAGACGTGTTTGAAACCGAGCCCATTTTGCAAGGTCATGCGCTGTTGCGACTGGAAAACTGCATTTGTTCACCGCACATTGGCTATGTTGAGCAGGACAGTTACGAAATGTACTTTGGAGCCGCGTTTGACAACGTGGTCAACTTCATCAAGGGCACTCCGACGAACATCGTCAATCCAGGCGCCTTGCAGGTTCGTCGTTAAACAGGTGGTGGCATATGAAGCCAGTTTTTTCTAACGTTGGAATTGTTGGCGCCGGGGCCATGGGTCGAGGCATCGCCCAGATTGCTGCTCAAGCTGGCAGCGCGGTGCTGCTGTTTGACACACACGCCGAGGCGACGCGTGCCGCCCGTGTCGCCGTTTTTTCACAGTGGGACAAATTGTGCGAGAAAGGCCGGCTGCAGCCAGCAGCGGTTGCCTTGCACAAGTCCCGGTTAACTGACGCCGCCTCTCTCACGGCGCTGGCCAGTTGCGACCTGATAGTGGAAGCAGTGATCGAGCGCCTCGATATCAAAACCAGTCTATTCAACGAACTGCAAAGCATGGTCGGCTCCAACACTGTGTTGGCCACCAATACTTCTTCTCTTTCTGTGACTGCCATTGCGGCGCAACTGAAACGGCCAGGTCAGTTTGCCGGCCTGCACTTTTTCAATCCGGTGCCCTTGATGAAGGTCGTGGAGGTGGTTGCCGGACTCAAAACCAGCGCCGAGGTGTGTTCCAGGTTGTCCGCTTACGTCCGGCAAATGGGGCACACGCCAGTGCAGGCGCAAGACACTCCCGGTTTTATCGTCAACCACGCCGGTCGTGGTTACGGTACCGAGGCTTTGCGAATCATCAGTGAGGGTGTCGCCGATTTCGCCACTGTTGACCGCATCCTGAAAGATCAGATTGGCTTCAAATTAGGTCCGTTTGAACTGATGGATTTGACCGCGCTGGACGTGTCGCATCCAGTGATGGAGTCGATCTATCACCAATATTTTGAGGAGCCGCGTTATCGGCCAAGTGTCATCACAGCCCAACGGCTGGCGGGCGGCGTGCTGGGCAAAAAAGTTGGCGAAGGGTTTTATCGCTATGAAGGCGGCGTCGCCCAGGTCAGCCCGGAACCCATCCCCCCTGTGGTGGACGACATGCCACCGGTCTGGGTGTCACCCCGGGCGGCACGTCTTTCAGAACTGCTCTTGCTGCTCAAGAAGTTGGGCGCAAAGATCGAGACCGGCGCCTCGCCCTCACCGCAAGCCCTGACCTTGGTCGCACCGCTGGGTTTTGACATCACCACGGTGGCAGTGGTGGAGCGACTCGACCCGGCTCGCACCATCGGCATTGACATGCTGGTCGACGATGCCGCCACCAAGCGGCGCGTGTTGGCCACCAACCCAGCCACCCGCGCCGACATGCGACGCGCCGCGCACGCTCTGCTGGCACGTGATGGCAAGGCTGTGAGCGTCATTCGCGACAGTGGCGGCTTTGTGAGTCAACGGGTAGTTGCCACCATCGTCAACATTGCGTGCGACATGTGCCAGCAAAGCGTTTGTTCACCGGCTGACCTGGAAACTGCGGTCACCCTCGGCCTGGGTTACCCCCTGGGACCATTGGCCATGGGCAATCTTTATGGTCCTACCAATGTGCTGGAGGTCCTGTTCAACATGCAAACGGTGTATGGCGACCCGCGCTATCGTCCCAGCCCTTGGCTGCGCCGCCGCGGTGCCATCGGTCTGAGCCTGTTGCATGAAGAAGATTGATGCACATTGCCATCCTGGAAGACGATAGCGACCAAAGCGCTTTGCTCCAGTTATGGGTAGGCAATGGTCAGCACTCCAGCCGCACCTTCAGCACCACAGCGCAATTCATTGATGGCATCAAGAAGGAACGTTTTGATTTGCTGCTGATCGACTGGATGCTTCCGGACGGCACCGGGGCCGATGTGCTGCGTTGGGTCAGACAGAACCTGGGCTGGCAGATTCCGGTGGTCGTGGTAACCGCCCGCGATGACGAGATCACTGTCGTATCAGCTCTCAATGCCGGGGCAGACGACTACCTGGTCAAGCCACCCAAACCGATGGAGCTGCTGGCTCGTCTGGAGGCCGTTGCAAGACGTGTCAAGTCTGGCGGTCTGCCGGTGCTGCGTCTGGGTTCCTTTGAGCTTGATGTTCAACGACATCGACTGTGTCATGACGGCAATCCGGTCAAGCTCACGCAAAAGGAGTTTGATTTGTCGGTCTATCTGCTGCAAAACCCAGGCAAGCTACTTTCCAGAGACCATTTGCTGAATAAGATCTGGGGTCTGAATACCGATGTCGATACCCGTACCGTCGACACCCACATCAGCCGCTTGCGCAAGAAGTTGGTGCTCGACGGCTCCAGGGGCTGGAAACTGACGCCGATTTATGGCTACGGCTACCGCTTTGACCGCGTCGATGCGTGACCGCGAAAGACGGACTTCATGCGCACCGTATTGACGCCCTTGTGATGCACATACTCCACCCCATCACAGGCGCTGCGAATGATGGTCATGCCGATGCCACTCTCAGGAAACGCATCTAACTGTGTCACCCCGACCTTTTCACAAGGTCTGAATGCCTTACCGGAATGGATTACTTTCAAAACAAATTCTGTTGACGCGCAATCGGCAATCAGTTCAACCCGAGCGCCGGCCAGCAAGCCCTTGGCGTGGCGCACGATGTTGGTAAATACCTCAACGCTGGCAACTGTGAACAGCCCTGCATCCTGCTCTGACAAGCCGGCACGCAGAGTCTGGGTCATGACAAACTCGCGATAACGGCTTAGAGAGGCGAACGCAACCGGCACCTCGCAACGCTTTTCATGTCCGGCGATGGGTGGGCGCATGATCACCACCTTTGGGCACCGGCAACTGCGCGCTCGGCTTCGGCATGTGGCTGCAGGAACACAAGGAAACTGCTGGCAAAGACGTCTCCGGGAGGTTGTCCACACATCAGGAAAATGACCTGACCGCAGCCTCGCGGGATGGGTAAATATTAAACACCCGATGCATGCACATCAAGTCGAACAAAGCGCGCACAGTTTTGGATATGACACATAACTTGAACTCACCTCGACGTTCAATCAGCAGACGCAAGCACGAAATCAACGCGCCCAGGCCAGAACTATCGACAAACTTGACGGTTGTCATATCGAGCACAACCTTGGTCTGCTCGCACATCATTGATTGAATTGCCAGCTTGAATTCCAGTACATTGCTGGCGTCAAGATTGTCTTCGCGCAGTTCAATGACCAGCACGTCGTTGTTTTCAACTTGACCCTTGAGTTCCATGCTATGACCCTCAGGCGTTGCGCCCAGGGCGTTTGCCTAACCAGTATTACAGCGTCGGCAGAGCGTCAAACTGTCATCAAACTGTGACTAATATCGCTCCCGAAATATCACCCTGCCACCCCTTTGGACCGCACCAAGTCAATCTCGGCTTTGAGCACAACCAATGCCTCAGTCAATGCCACGCCGGCACCCGAGGACGCAAGGATCTCCGCCGCGGCAGCACACTGACCCAGGCGCTCGAAGCCATAACACCCGGCGCTGCCCGCCAGTTGATGAAGTTTTCGTTGCATGGCCTGGGGGGCGAGTGCGTTGCTGATTTCTAGCCATCGAGCGTTCAGGCCGGCGACATATCGCAATTGCAACGCCAGGAATTGCTGTCGGGTCGCCAACGATAGTCCGTCAGTCAGGGAGAACGCCACAGCCGCGCTCCCAGTACATCAGTAGCTCCTGCGGTAACTTGACAGGGTCAAACGGCTTGATGATGACACCCGCGGCGCCGTGGCGCATCAGTTCGGCAATTTCGTCCGGCATCGCTTTGGCTGTCAAGAACACTACCGGCACCTTCTTCATGTCCTGCCGCGTGCGCAAAGCGGCAAGAGTCTGAGGTCCGGTGAGGCCGGGCATCATGACATCCAGTAGCATCAGGTCGGGCTTGAAACCCGGCGCTTGGGCCAACGCCGACTGCCCGCTGGAACACAGACAAACCTCGTACGCGCCGAGGGCGGTCAGACTGAACTCAAGAATCATCCGGATATCAGGATCGTCTTCCACACACATAACCCGCCGCAGTTCACTCATGGCTGGGCTGCCTGTTTGGCAGATGCTGTCTGGTCAGGACGCAGCGTGGAATGCTTCACGGCCGACCTGTGTGCCATCATCAATCGGAAACTCCACTCTGAAAGTAGCGCCTTCGCCGAACACCGAATCAACCCCAACCTGACCTCCCATGCGCTCCACCAACATGCGCGTGACGTAAAGGCCCAGACCGGTGCCGCTCTGGGCACGGCGGTCGGAGCTGTCAGCCTGCGAAAACTTCTCGAACATGCGGACGCGGAACTTCGGGTCGACACCCGGTCCCCGGTCACGCACCATCACCTTGACATGGGTCGACGACCAATCCATGCCGACTGTTACCGTATCACCGGGTGTCGAATGCTTGATGGCATTTGACAGCAAATTCGCCATCACCTGTAAAAATCGATCTGCATCGATACACACCTGTGGGCTACCCGCGGCGAAGGCGGCGCTCAGCTTGACGCCCACATGCTGCGCATAGCCCTGAGTGGCTGCGATCGCCTCATGCACCAAAAGGTCAAGGTTCATCGGTCGCAACCGCAACACCATATGGTTACCTTCGAGCTTGGTCAGGTCAAGAATATCGTCGATCAAACGACTTAAGCGTTCTCCATTGCGTCTTGCAACCTCGGCCAGTGTCATGGCCGCCTTTGGCAATACACCAGCGGAACCCGAGACCAGCAGGCCCAGCGCACCCAATACCGAGGTCAATGGTGTACGCAACTCATGGCTGACGGTAGCCAGGAACTCATCTTTCATACGATCAGTGTGGCGTCGCTCGGTCAGATCCCTGATCACCAGCGTGTGCTGAACACGCCCCCGCTCGCTCCAGTCACTGGACGCAAGTTCCGCCGGAAACAGCGTGTCATCCTTGCGTCGCAGCGGCATCTCTCGTTGCGACAGAAGTTCGCTCAGTGACGCACCCAGTGCAGCTTCACATTGCTGCCCGGTTAGCTGGCCCTGATCGCGCCCGAAGAAACTCATGGCGGCAAGATTGCTCTCTTCAATCCGACCATCGTCCTCCAGGGTAATCACTGCGTCCAGAATATTGTCATGAATGGCGCGCTGACGCTGCGCCAGTGCCGCCAGGCGCGACTGCAACCCCAGCACACGGGTGTAGTGTCGCAGCTTGGCATCGAGCAAAGCCGGACTGATCGGCCGCACCAGATAATCGTCGGCGCCGTGAAACAAAGCTTGGATAAAGTGTTCCTCTCCTTCCAGTGAAGAAGTCACTATCACCGGCAACCAGCGATCGGTGACCAATTCGCGTATCCGCCGCGTGACCTCAAATCCGTCGAGGTCCGGCATCAAAAGATCAAGCAAAACCAAATCCGGGGCTTGCGCCAGCACTTGTTCCAGTGCTGCCCGACCACCGTCGGCGACCAACGGTTCATGACCCAATTGCTGCACCAGAGTACACAAATGCAGACGTGAAACCCGGATATCATCGACCACCAAAACGCGCAATACGGGCGCCAAAGTCAGGGGGCGTGGCATGGGATCATGTGCATTGAAGTACCGGATAAATGTGAACTTTGCCAGTTTAACAAGTCGTTGACAACGTTGCCCTGATGGCAGGCCGATGCAAGGAAACCGTCCAGGGATGAAGCGATGTACGACCGGTTCACGATACCATCAGACTCACAAGCGACAAGTGCCAAGCGCAAGTCCGTCGCCGGCGCGACAATGAGGCCTTATTCAGTCACCCACAAGACAGGCTATGGACGACCCTATTCTTACCATTGAAGAACGCGAGGCGATCAATTCCGGTCGCTGGTTTGCAACCCTCTCACCCTCACTGCGACACGACATTCTGCGATGCGCTTACGTCAAACGTTTCAAGGACGGCGAACTCATTACCGCCCGCGGCGAGCAGCCGCAGGAGTGGATTGCCTGCGCACGTGGCGCGATACGGGTCAGCTCAACCTCCATTTCGGGCAAGCAGATTACGCTGACCTACGTGGAGCCGGGCATCTGGTTTGGCGATGTTGCGATCTTCGACGGCGACCGGCGCACGCACGATGCCTATGCCCACGGCGAGAGCACGATTCTGTGCGTGGCCAAAGCCGACTTCAAGAAAATTCTCGCGCTTCACGCCGAACTCTACGAAGCGCTGTTACGCCTGCATGCGCGGCGCATCCGGCAGCTTTACGGTTTGGTGGAAGACCTCAACACGCTGCCGCTGCGAGCCCGCTTGGCCAAGCAACTGCTGCATCTGGTGCGAAGTTATGGTGTGCCGTCACTGAGCGACGGGCGCGAGATGCGCATTGGCTTGCAACTGGCGCAGGAAGAGTTGGCCCAGTTGCTGGGCGCATCACGCCAGCGTGTCAATCAGGAACTCAAATCGATGGAGCGCGAAGAAGTGATCCGCATCGAACCGGGTGGCCTGGTCATTCGCAACCGCGAAGCACTGATGCGCATCATTGAAGCCGACAACTAAACCTCGCAAGAAACACTGCACATGAGCGACTTTGATCATTTCACCGGCACCCGCCCGGTCTCAGAAAAGCAGGCCTTTGATGTGACCGCCTTGTCCACGTGGCTGGAGAAAAACTTGCCCGGCTTTTGCGGCCCGGTTACGGTCGAATCTTTTAAAGGCGGGCAATCGAACCCGACTTACAAACTCAGCACGCCGAGCCAGAGCTATGTGATGCGTGCCAAGCCCGGCCCAGTCGCCAAGTTGCTGCCATCAGCGCATGCCATAGAACGGGAATTTGCCGTCATGAGCGGCTTACATGGCACCGAAGTACCGGTGCCACGCATGTACTGCCTGTGCGAAGACGAGACCATCATTGGTCGCGCTTTCTATATCATGGAGTTCATGCAAGGGCGTATTTTGTGGGATCAGACCCTGCCCGGCATGAGCACACAAGAACGCAGTGCCATTTACAACGAGATGAACCGTGTCATCGCTGCTCTGCACACGGTCAAGTTTGCTGAACGAGGGCTGG
>JANXLW010000044.1 GCA_025354965.1 Betaproteobacteria bacterium | reverse complement strand
ACTTTGCGCAGTTCGGGGATCATCATCGCAGCGGCAGTCATGTCTTGCATGCCGCCATTCTCATGGTTTGGCGCTTAACGCGACAGCACCCAGATCACTCTTGAATAAAATCAGCGGCTTTCTTTTGAAACATCCAGGTTGGCCGAGTCTCGGGAGAGATTTTCCAGCATGGACAACAAGGTTCGCCGCGTTGCCGCCACGTCGCCATCGGTGACACCTGACAGCGAGATCTGGTTGACCTCTTCAGCCAGAGGAATGAGAACCTTCTTCAAACGTTTCCCCTTCGGCGTCAAGAAAACGTAGAGGTTCTTGCGGTTGTCAGGTCGATGCTCTCGGGTCACGTATCCCAGTGCCTCCATCGAGCGCAACGCGATGACTGTCGTGGGCTCCATGAACCCAGCCTCGTCACTTAACTCGCGTTGAGTCATGCCATCTTGCTCCCAGAGTATTCGCAGAAACGTCCAATGTCCTAATTGAACGCGGTGTCTAGAAAGACGTATCTGAAGGGCTCGAAGAAAGACGCGGGTTGCGTCCTTGATCAAATGCGCCATCCGGTCGTTAGGTACGGCAGAATGCCAATGCTTTAATACACGGTCTTCAGGCTTAGGCTTCTCGTTGATGCTGGTCTTGGTCTTGGTCATGGTTCCAATTATCCGCGCCCGAGGCCGCACTATGCTGCGTGCATTCGCTTCGAAAAATAGAGCATGCTCAGTGGCAGTTGGAACGGTCGGGCTCTCAAAATGCAGAACCAAGCGTCACGTCGTGGCCGGTCCGAGCAGACTCAAGAAGCGCCAGACATACCTCCAGAGTTGCGCGGGCCCATTGACCATCATGAAGCGGCGGTATGTCTTCAATGATGGATGCATACAACTCGTCAAGCACCTCAGAGCGCGGCACCGCAGGAAGATTCAGGGGAAGGTGCTCTCGGACAGCATCACGGTACACCTGCAATCCGTCTGGCAGAGGCCGAACGTCCCCATGTTCGCAACTGACGACGATGGGGCCAAAATGCTGATAGGCGTTGGGCGTTCCGGGCTCGGTGGCGGCAGCCTTTCGGTAGTTGGCCCCGCCGTAGGTGCTGGATGCCTTGAGTTCGGCCTCTTGTTGGCTCGAATTCACATTGGCCAAGCGCCGCCGAGCGCTACCGTACAAGGCAGGATCCTTGAGATTTCCCATCTCACCTCGCCAGTTGCACCATTCATCGGAATCAAAATGACCATAGCCACTGTACGTCACACTGGCAAACGCGCCGTTGTCGAACCACAGCAATGCGGAATAGGCGCCCTCCGTTGCGCGTTGCGGATCCCAATCGCCAGTGACAGCTCTCACGCGCGTGACATTTCCGGCAACAAGCAGTCGCACGATGTCGACCTGATGCGCGGCCTGACTGAAGACAACGCCGCCACCTTCCTCGGTTTTCAGCTCCTCGGGTCGGCGCGGTCGGTACAGAAAGTCGGTGTAGTTCAGCGCATGCACCATGCGAACACGACCAAGCGAGCCGCCTAGCACCAGTTCACGGGCGCGCAGATAGGGCGTGTCGAAGCTATGACAATGTCCCACGATGAGATGCACGTCGGCATCTGCACAGCACTTGACCATGACATCACACTCGTCAAGCGTCAAGGCCATCGGCTTCTCGACGAGCACGTGTTTTCCATGCGCTGCGGCGATCTCAGTATGCGCTGCGTGGAACTGATGAGGGCTGGCAATGTAGATCGCCTCCACATTCGGATCCGCTGCAAGCGCCTCAATGTCGGCAAACACCGGCGCCTGAAAATCCGTGGCGAATTGCCGACGCGCTTCGTCTCGCGGATCACACGCGGCCACGAGCCGGACCCTGGAATCGCCAAGAAACGTAGGCAGCATCAGGGTGAAGGCGCGTCCAAGCCCGGCGATACCCAAACGCAGCTGGCGTACTGGAGCCGTGGTCATCAAACGTCCAGCACCAGTTCGGCGGACTTGGCGCGGGAGACGCAAATCATGATCTGGCTGTCCATTTCCTCCGGCATCAAAACCATGTCGCGGTGATCGGCTTCACCCTGCAGCAGAGTCGTGCGGCACGTTCCGCAAGTTCCGCTTTCACAGGACGACGCAGCCTTGCAGCCATGCTCTCGCATGGCATT
Organism: Betaproteobacteria bacterium; assembly: GCA_025354965.1. Taxonomy (GTDB): domain Bacteria; phylum Pseudomonadota; class Gammaproteobacteria; order Burkholderiales; family Burkholderiaceae_C; genus Rhodoferax. The sequence continues at coordinate 5,352 of JANXLW010000044.1, read as the reverse complement.
GAGAATGGACACGCCTACCGGTACTTCGAAAGATTTCTCACTGCGTGCCAGCCGCACGGTGAAAGGTTTGTCGTCCGGCAGCGTTTTACCGCCCTCATCAAAACTTTCGAAATGGATATTCTTCGGCGACCAGTGGCCGCTCATGTCTCGTACAGCTTCCATCAGGCCACGCGGCCCGCAGCAGTAGACGTGCGCGGTGTTGGGCTTCTCGAGCGCGGGCCACAGGTCAAACTCCTGATCGGGATTCCCTTCGCTATGGTGAATCTTGACGTTCTTCTTGAAGTCTGGACTGCCCAACTCATCCAGAAACGCCGTGTTTTCAGCGAACCGCGAGAGGTAAATCAACTTCCAGGGCACCGGAGCCAGGTCACCGAAGGACCGGATCATGGACAGCATCGGCGTGATGCCAATGCCCCCGGCAATAAACAGATAGGCCCTTGCGTTGTCAACCAACGGGAATGCGTTGTCCGGCACCGACGTTGGAAGCGTATCACCCACTTTCAAGTCGGCATGCATGCTGGCCGATCCGCCCCGGCTGTTCTCTTCGCGTTTTACTGTGATGACATAGCGCCCACGTTCGTCAGGCGCATTGCAGAGGGAATACTTGCGCAGTGCGCCGTTCGGCGTTTGCACCTTGATGTGCGCACCGGGTGTGAACGCTGGGAGCTCGCCTCCATCGGGCAAGACCAATTCAAAGGACCGCAAGCCCTCGGCGACGTCATAAGCGCGATCAACCCGCAGTGGCATCTGGGTGTCGGCATGGGTTTGGGGATTCATGGGGCCGCCATATTGCTATTGTTGGTTGACGGCGACTACTCGGCCTTCAAGTCTGCCGCCTTGGCCGCGTTCTGGACGCGCTTGGCTTCGCTGCGTAAGGCCGCCGCAAGCTGCTCTGCCGTTCCACCAATGGGATCGACCCCCGCACTCTCAAGCTTCTGCACGACATCCGGATACCTGACGACCTTTGCGAATTCAGTGCTGAGACGATCAACGATGGCCTGTGGAGTTCCCGCCTTGGCAAGCACGGCGACATTGAAGGCGAAATCGAAGCCTGGAATGCGTTCGCCCAACGTCGGCACGGTGGGGGCCAGCGGAGTTCGTTTGCTTGAATTGATTGCGATCAGCTTGACCTTGCCGGATTTCACGAAGCCCATCAAGCTCGGCGGAGAAGCAAAAGCCATGTCCACTTGTTCACCGACCAAGGCTGGGATCGAATTCGCGCTGCCCTTGAATGGCACATGGGTGACTTTGATACCCAACGCGTGGTTCATCGCCTCGGCGGTCAGGTGGTGGATGGAGCCCAGGCCACTTGATCCATAGTTCATGGTGCCAGGATTGGCTTTGGCCTGCTGAATGAGTTCATCCAATGTGTTGGCCTTGACGCTCGCATTGACTGCCAGAAGCAGAGGTGCCTTGCCCAGCAGTGCCACCGGCGCAAAATCCTTGACGGGATCGTAGGTCATTTTCTTCATGACCAGCGGCGTGATTGCCAGCATTGGCCCATCGGTCAGCATCAAGCTGTAGCCGTCTGCGGGCGCCTGTGCGAGCACGCTGGCAGCGACCGCACCGCTGCCTCCCGGCTTGTTCTCAACGACAACCGGCTGTCCCAGCCCTTCGGACAGGCGTTGCGAGATGATTCGGGCAACCGTATCGGGCAGGCCGCCGGGCGAGTAAGGTACCACGAGCCGGATGGGCTTCGACGGGAACTCCTGAGCAGGGCTGGCCATTGGGATCGCCATCCAGAGGCACGCCACTAAAGCTGCGGAAAAAGGCTTGAGGATATGTGGGGATTTCATTTCGTTGTCTCGCTTTGCAATTGCTATTGGATATCGTTGTTGACGGCTTCAGATGCTGTAGCTCTCGTAGGTGGCAGGATGGAATAACTCCTCAACCGGGACCAGGCGTTCAGACAGTCCCTGCGAATGATGATGGCGAACAAACGCCTCAAGGGTCTTGCGTGCCGCCGCCACACCATAAGACCAGTAGTCTTCGCCCATGGACTCGCGAGCGGCCTTGAGTTGTTCTTCAACAAATGGCAAAGTCACCTTGGTTGCCGAGGTGTCACCCAGCAGCGCCAGCCCGGCAGCCTTCGACTGCGTAAACGCCTTGACCACCGCCCCTGGTAACCAGGGATACTGCAGGGCAAGCTCCTTGCGGATACCGACCACATGCATGATGGGAAAGATGCCTGTGCGCTGGTAATAGTCTTTGGCGACTGCGGTGGGGTCATCAAACAGCCAACCGATATTCGGATTCTTGAGCGCCGAGCCGCTGGGCGGGCGCGGCCCGATAAAGCCGTCGATCTCGCCGCGGTCCAGAAGTTCGGAAATTGTCATGCCTTCTGGAGCAGCTTCAACCCGCACCTCGGGTGGCAATTTCAGCTTGATTTTTTCAGGACGCCCAGGCGTGTCGATACCACCGCGCACCCAGGTCACGTCTTCAGGACGGACGCCGAAGTCGTCTTGCAGGATGGAACGCGCCCAGACGTTGGCGGTCAGTTGGTATTCGGGCAAACCAACGCGCCGCCCCTTGAGGTCTTCAGGTCGGGTGATGCGATCCTTGCGCACGTAGATCGACGTGTGGCGAAACGCCCGTGACAGAAAGATCGGCACTGCGATGTAGGGGCACTCACCCTTGGCGTGCTTTACCAGATAGCTGGAAAACGACAGTTCTGCAATGTCAAAGTCCATGCTGCGCATGGCGCGGAAGAACATCTCTTCGGGGTTCAACAGCATGAAGATAGGGTCCACGCCGTCGATGAGCACCCGGCCGTCGTACAGGGCGCGGGTGCGGTCGTAGTCGCCCATGGCGACTGAGAGTTGAAGCTTGCTCATGATCAGCCTTTGACCGAATAAGACGGTTCCATTTCGGGGTGAGGGCCGTCGCCAGCCCAGATGTATTTCACGTCATAGGCGCGCCAATCCGTCGTCTTGGGCACGATGGCCTGGAATGAACACACGGACGAAGGAACGGCCAGAGCACCGGTTCCAATCGCCGGCTCGCCTCGTTGAAAGGCCTGGACGGCGTCAAGCATCTGCTTGCGGAACTCGACGATGGCCAGGTCGCTGGCGCCGAGTCGGTCATGGCTGCGGTCGGCAATGACGCCCATCGTCAACCACATGGCTACGTCCTGATTCGGGAAACCCGTGATGCCGGTGAAGTTGCCCGCCTTCATGGCTTGGCGGTCCTGCCAGAAGCGATTCGCTTCGGTGCGAAGCGGGCGATAGTTTTCGTCCAGATCGACACCGACGGTCTGGCGCAAGAACTTGCGCCACGTCTCGGTTTCCGGTGTCTGGGATGGATGGCCCCAGGCAATGAAATAGAAGACCGTTGAGACATCGTCCATCGGCACATTGATGTTGGCGACGTTGTACAGGTTGTTCGGCGGTATCAACGCGGTAGCGGGCGCGACAAACACCGTAGACCGCACGTAGTCGTTGGCCGCTGCATTGGTGATCGGACGCCGCAAGGCCGCATAGCGAAATCCGTATCCGGACCGTTGCACCTGCATACGCGGCGCCTTGTCCGTGCTGGGCCGCAGCCAGGTGTTCTGCGTTGCCTTGGCGCCATCGACGCGTGCTGGAACCATGTCGGACGAATGAAGACTGGAACTGTGCGCGGAGTCGATGGCTCCTTCCAGGATCTGAGCCCAATTGCAAGGAAGCAGTGTCTTGGCAATCGTGACGCGCGTATCAGCGGTGGGCGCCCAGACCGGGGGCGTGAACTCCGGAACAGAGTCCTGCGGTCCCATATAGGCCCAGACCATGCCGCCCCACTCCTTGGACGGATAGGCCTTGTGCTTGACTTTTTCGGCCATGCCGCTCGCGGCGGGTTCGGAAACCATCTCGAGCACGTTTCCGTCAACATCCATCTTCCAGCCGTGGTAGAGACAACGAAGTCCGCCCTCCTCGTTGCGGCCGTACACCAATGAGGCACCGCGGTGTGGGCAATGCTCGTCCATCACCCCCACCCGGCCATCGGAGTCACGGAACACCACCAGGTCTTCACCAAAAGCTCGCGCTTTGACGGGTGTGCCGTCGGCCTCGGAAACTTCTTCGAGCAAGCAAACCGGGGTCCAGTGCCTCCTCATCAACTGCCCCATCGGGGCATCGCCCTCAACGCGGCACAACAAGTCGTTCTCTTCTTTTGTCATCATGAGATTGCTCCTACTACAGTCATTACACAGAAACAGCTGCCGCATGCGTGCGGCCCTGTCGACGAAAAACCAATGGCTTGGCGCCCCATGTCAACTTGCACATCCAGGTCGCCAATGCCGAGTCCAGATGCTGGACATGGGCGGGAAACCACTGTGCCAACTGCTGCGCGAAAGAGCGAGCCGCCTGGCGATCACCGGCAGACAAACGCCGCTGGATGGCCCATGCAGACCGGAGAACCGCAGCGTGCTCATCCATGTGGCACTGACGCGCAGGAAAATTCAACTCGCTCATCCACGCGTCCTCCTGCGCAAAGTGATCGGTTGCCAACTGAATCACCCGATCCAGACACGCGGGAACCGCGTGATCAGCCGCTCGAAGCAAAGCATCGATGTGAGTCGCGAACGCCTTGTGTTCGTCATCCAGTTGACTTTGACCAACAAGCAGGCTTTCATTCCAGCAGAAGCTGGCGACTGAATCCGACTTCTTCGTGTGAGATGTGATCAATGGGCTGCTCATTTAAATCGGTCAAGTTAGTCAATAAATACTTAGCCAGCTAAGATTATAAACTTAAAAAGGCACCTGTGCAAGTAGAAGTGGCCCGGGCTGGGGTAGGCCACCAGCCAGAATGCCCGACTGGCGCACAGCTTAAAAATCAAGCTGATCGAGTAAAACACCTGGCTCAGTTTTGAATCGGCACAGCCTCTGTATGTGGCTCAGTTTTCGGTCGGCGGCAACAAAAAAGGCTCAAAAAACCGACAGGCCGGTCTGGAACCAGCCGTTCGTTCTGAAGCTTTGCATGCCGCGCACGGATCAGGATTTTTACTCCTGCACCGCCTCCTATCCAAAGTTCAGCAGCTTGCGGGGCGTGTCCCACAGAATTTTTTGCCGATCCAGCGGGTCGGGCACCATGTGCGCCAACATTTGCAGCAAGGGGCCATAGTCCAGTCGGCTGGCGGCTTTGAGAAAGGGCCAATCGGAGGCCCAAACGCAATGGTCCGGCCCGTAGGCCGCCAGCAGTTCGCGGGTGAAGGCTTGGGTGTCGGCAAACGGAAAGTTTTGCGCAGAATATTTATTGAAGCCCGACAGCTTGACGGTGGCGCGGCCCGTGTCAGCCAGGCCAAGCACGGCTGCAAAACCTGCGCCCCGAATGCCCTGAGACAGGTCGGGCCGTCCACAATGGTCTATCAAAATGGAA